>DASROG010000063.1:0-6706 GCA_035646995.1 Myxococcaceae bacterium | reverse complement strand
AACCCGCTTCACTACGCGACCGCCTTCGTGCAGGACGGGCTCGCCCTGGGCGTGTGGCCCGGTGGTGCCGCGGGAGATCGGATGGCTGGGGTTGCCCTCGACCTTCACCGGGCGGCCTTCCCAGCTGGTGGCGAGGACGCCCAAGGCGAGCCCGTCCTGCACGAAGGCGGTCGCGTAGTGAAGCGGGTTCCCGGGCACCACCCCGTCCGGCGCCTTGTTGTAGGCGAGGATCCGCTCCACCGGCTTCTCGGTGCACGCGGTGAGGCCGGCCAGGGCCACCGAGGCGCCCATCAGCTGGAGGAAGTCGCGCCGGGCGAAGCCCTTGGGCACGTCGAACGCGCCGGGCGGGAACTCCTGATCGCGGTGGGGAAGCGCCGCCTCGCCGTGGAGCTGCTCCTCCACGCTCCTCCAGTAGCTGCGGCCGTAGCCGTGCTCGGAGCCGGGCTGACGGCCGGGGGCGAAGCTGGCCTCGTCCGGGAGGTCGACCGCCTGGGGCTCGACTGGGGCGCTCGAACCGAGGACGGGGAGCGGGAACCGGGGAGTGGTCATCGGTGACATGCGTCGCAGGAGATGCGCGTGTGGACGTTGTACTGCTGGGCCAGCTGCGCCCCGAGCTTCTGCCGATCCACGGCCGGGTCCGGCTGCCAGGTCATGCTGGTCATGAACTCCACCGGGCGGAGTTGCGGCTCGGGGTTGCGGTGGCAGTCGACGCACCAGCCCATGGAGAGCGGGGACTTCTGGTTGACGAGCGCCATCTGGTCCACCCGGCCGTGGCAGGTCACGCACCCCACGCCCTTGTTCACGTGGATCGCGTGGTTGAAGTAGACGAAGTCCGGGAGGTTGTGGACCGAGTTCCAGGGGATCGGCCTTTCCTTGAAGTGGTACTCCCGCACCAGCCCGAGGAGCGGGCTCTTGTTCCACACCTGCGCGTGGCAGCTCATGCAGATGGTGGTCGAGGGCAGGCCGGGGTACGGGCTCTTCTCCACCGTGTAGTGGCAGTAGCGGCAGTCGATGCCCTCGTCGCCCACGTGGTGCCGGTGGTCGAACTCGATGGGCTGGACGACCTCGCGGTCCTGCTTGGTGCCCCAGGTGGACCGGACGACGATCATCAACCCCGCGATCGCGACCGCGGGGAGGGCGAGGAGCATCACGCCGCTCAGGCGTGAAACCGTATTCGTCCAGCGTGGAAAGAGGGGCATCTCGTTGCCTGGCAATCGGGGGGAGAGCGCAGAACTTGCGGGGCGCGTTCTACGGAACGGACGGCCAACCTTCAATCTCTAAGTCACGATGATCCCTCGACCCCCGTTCATCGACGCCTGTAGCCGGGGTTGAGTCCGGCGGTGGGCGGGCGCAGGCCACCGCGAGGTTCTCCAGGGCGTCGGTGCCTCCGGCCCAGCACCCGCCGGCGATGAGATGCGCTCATCGAAGCTCCTGGCGGTATTCCGCCGACTGGATGTGGAGGCGGGAGTGGCCCGGCAGGCTGCCGAGCGTGTAATGGGCGGGCGAGACGTCGCCTGAAGGTCGAGAACCTCACGAAAGGCTCCCCGTATGTCGGTCCGTCGGTGGCTCGCGTCCCTCTCGGTGCTCTCCCTCGTCGTTGGCTGTGGCGGCGGTTCCGGAAACAACAATGGAGGCGGGAACAACCCCTCCCTCACCATCTCACCTGCGAGCTCCACCGTGATTGCCGGGGGATCTCCGGTCAACTTCACCGCCACGCTGGCCAACGCCACGGGGTCGGTGTCCTGGGCCCTCAGCGGCCCCGGAAGCATCAACCCCACCACCGGCGACGCCACCAGCTACACGCCCCCGGCCAGCGTGACCTCCTCGACCACTGCCACCCTGACCGCCACCGCGGCCGGCCTGACCGCGAGCGCGACCATCACCGTCGATCCGCCGCCGACCATCACCGTCGCGGGCACGGTGAAGGACCTGACCAGGAAGGGCATCGCGGCGGCGACGGTGGCCATCGGCTCCCAGCACACCACGACCGACGGGACCGGCGGATTCACCATCGCGGGGGTGACCGCGCCCTACGACGCCACGGTCATCGTTCCGGTCGGGAGCCGCAACGCGGCCATCGTGTTCAAGGGGCTCACCCGGGTCGACCCGACCCTCTTCGCCCTCCCGGTGGCCGGGACCCTGCCCAGCGCCGGAACCGTGACCGGGTCGGTCAGCGGTGGAGACCCGCTGCCTGCCGCATCCGACATCACGGCGGTCTCCTGGGGCTCGCCGGAGACCACCCAGACGAACACCTTCGCCACCAATCCCTGGAGCCTCAACCTCAGCTGGGCCGCGACGCCGGCGGCGACCACCGGCAACGTCCACGCGCTCCAGTGGACGCCGGCGAGCGGAATCCCCACCGGCTACAGGGGTCACGGGGTGAAGACCGGGGTGGCGGTGGCCAATGGCGGAACCACCAGCTCGGTCGCGGTCGCGATGAGCGCTCCCGCCTCCAGCACCATCGGCGGAACCGTCACCGTGCCCGCCGGAGTGACCATGACCGGCAAGGCGCTCAGCATCGACTTCGCCGACGGCGCGTCGTTCTCCGTGGGGAGCGAGAACAGCGCGGCGACCGCCTTCAACTATCCCGTGCCGACCGGCATCGACTCGACGGCGTCGGTCCTCGCCGGCGGCACCGCCACGGGTGCGATCACCCTCACCCGGGTGCGCGGAATCGCCGCCGGGAGCACCGGCACCACGGTCAGCGTGCTGGCCCCCGCGACGCAGTCCACACCGGTCAACAACGCCACCGGAGTGAGCACCAGCACCGACTTCACCTGGACCCAGCTCACCGGTGGGCTGCACTTCGTGGTCATCACCAGCGCTAGCGCCACCGCCCCGGTCTACTACCTGATCACGACCGGGACGACCGGACGCATCCCCGATCTGAGCGCGCTCGGAGTCGTGCTCCCCGGAGCCACTGCGTACTCCTGGGCGATCCTCGCGGTGGGGCCGTGGGCCAGCGTCGACGACTTCGCCGGTGGCACGGGGCTGCTGCCCACCGGAGCCAACACCCTCAGCCAGAGTCTCGCCGCCGGACGGGCGTTCACGACCCAGTGAGGCCGGCCGGATGGCGGGGTGGGACCAGGCGGTCCGCGTTTCCGGCGAAGACCGCCTGCTCCTCCTCGGGGGTGAGCCCGAGGCCGCGCACGTGCGCGACCACCTCGGCGAAGGGGAGGCCCAGGCTCGGCAGGTCCGAGCCGAAGAGGATCTTCTCGGTCATCCCGGCGAGGTCGCCCGGCCTCACGGGCACCGGATGGAACAACACCGGGGTGAGGTCAGCATGAAGGGAAGGGTGCCGGTGGAGCATCTCCAGCGCCTCCTGTACCGAGGGGGCGGCGAGGTGGGCCAGGACGATGCGGGCCTCGGGCCAGGCGGTGGCCACCCGCTCCAGCGTGGCCAGCTCGTCGGGCTCGGTGGGCCCGAGCGGGGAGTGGCCGAGGTGCACCACCACCGGGAAGCCGCGGTCCGAAACCCGGGCCCACAGCGGACCGAGCCGCTCGTCGCCCAGGGAGAAGTCCCCCACGGCGCAGTGGAGCTTGAACAGTCGCAGGTCGAGCGCGAGCGCCTCGTCCACCACCGCCGTCACGTCGTCCCCCGGGTGGACGGTGCCGGCGGGCTCCACCAGCGGATCGCTCCTCCAGGTTTCGGCCATCCACCGGTTCAGCGTGTGCGCGGACCCGGCGCGCCGGACGTAGGGGAGTGACCAGCAGCGAGCGACACCCGCCGCCCGGAGCGCGGCGTGCGCCAGCTCCGGCTCGGGAGCGTAGGGGAACGACTCCGGGGGGATGGCCTGGGTGAAGTAGGCACGGATGGCCCGGCCCAGGCGGCCGGGAAGCAGGTGGGTGTGGGCGTCGACGATGCGCACCGCCGGGGGGGTCTACCCCAGAGCCGTTCCCGGCGCTCGCCACCCGCTCACGGGTGGGGACAGTGAGCGTCCACCAGGGGAAGGAGCGTCCGGAGGAGCTCGCGGGTCAGGTCGCTCGCGGTCTCGTCGAGCGGGAGGCGGACGTCGAGCCAGGTCCGGCGCGGGAAGCCGACGTGCTCCAGGTCGAGGAAGTGGCCCAGCCGGACCTCGCCGGGCGGGCGCGCGCGGAGCCGGTCCGAGTCGCTGCGCAGCACCGCCTCGACGTCGTCGGTGAAGAGCGCCTCGATCGCCGCATAGGTTTCGGCGGGGAACTCGGAGGCGCCTGCGAAGAGGGGCGAAATGTCGGTCGAAACGTCGGTGCTCACGTTCGCCCGCGCGGGCAACGTCGTCCGGAAACAGCGAGGTGCGGCGCCCGCCGGGCCACCGACGCTCACGATGTCCGGCCCGGACGAGGCAGAGCTCCAGCGGACGAGCCTGGTCCCGGGCACGGCATCGGCGGGCGTGTCCCCCTCGAGGGACTGACACCCCAGGGCGAGCACGCCCATCAACACGCCCACCGCGCTGCGTCCGGTCATGCCTCGACCCCCGGAGGGGGGACAGTGGTTCTCGGATCCCGGGCGATCAAGCCTCCCGATCGGTTCGCGGGTGGGCGCCTGACAGTAGGGTGGTGCGCTCAGGACCCGGGCGGGCGCGTCGCGGCGGGGATCATCCGCCGGAGGGCCTCCAGCGTGTCTGCCTCGCTGGCCGGCTTGTCAATGCGCCAGCGGGCGATGCGGGGGAAGCGGACGGCCACCCCCGACTTGTGCCGGGTGGAGCGAGCGATGCCCTCGAAGTGCAGCTCGAAGACCTGGGAGGGCTCGACGGCCCGCACCGGCCCGAAGCGCTGGAGGGTGTGGGCCCGCACCCATCCATCGAGCTGCCGGATCTCCGGGTCGCTCAGCCCCGAGTACGCCTTGGCGATGGGCACCAGCTGCCCCTCGTCCCACACCGCGAAGGTGTAGTCGGTGAAGAGGTTCGCCCGGCGGCCGTTCCCGGGATGGGCGTAGAGCAGCACCGCGTCCACCTGGAACGGGTCGATCTTCCACTTCCACCAGTCGCCGCGCCTGCGTCCGGTCCGGTACGGCGACTCGAGGCGCTTCAGCATCAGCCCCTCGACCTTCCGCTCGCGGGCCTCCAGTCGCCGGCGGGCGAGCTCCTCCCAGCTGGGATCTCCCAGGACCTCCGAGACGAAGAAGCGGGGGTGCCGCCCGGCGAGCAGCGGCTCCAGCCGGGCACGCCGCTCGGACAGCGGCGCCTCGCGGAGGTCGCGGCCGTCCTGCTCCAGCAGATCGTAGGCCATGAACGCCGCGGGCGCCTCGGCGAGCACCTTCGGGGTCAGCGTCTGCCGCCCGATGCGGGTCTGCAGCAGCGCGAAGGGCAGCGGCCGGTCCTCGCCGTACGCGAGCACCTCGCCGTCGAGCACGGTACCGTCGGGCAGGGTGCTGCCCGCCTCGACCACCTCCGGGAACCGCTCGGTGACCAGCTCCTCGCCGCGCGACCAGAGGAAGACCCGACCCTCACGGCGGACGAGCTGGCCCCGGATGCCGTCCCACTTCCACTCCACCTGCCAGCCGGAGCGATCGCCCAGCGACTCGGGCGGGTCCTCGAGGGGCGAGGCGAGGAAGAACGGGTAGGGGCGCGAGGCGTCGTCGCTCAGGTGCTGTCGGGCGAGGATCCGCTCGAGGAACTCCGCCGAGGGCGTCCAGTCCCCCATCGTGCGCTGGGCCATCAGTGGAGGGGGGAGGTCCGCGACCTCGGCCAGCGCGCGGAGGACCAGCGTCGCCGAGACCCCGACCCGCAGCTCGCCGGTGAGAAGCTTGTTGAGGAGGAACAGCTCGCGGCGGTCCAGCGTGCGCCACCAGCCGGTGACCCGGGCGCGCTGCTCCCCGGCGTCGATCCCACGGAGAGGCAGGATCCGCCGCTCCATCCACTCCGACAGCGGCGTCTCGTCGGGGTGGGTCACCCGGGTGCCGTCGTCGAGCAGCAGCGCGATGCATTCCGCGAGGTCGCCCACCACCGCGTAGCACTCGCCGAAGAGCCAGTCCGGCGTGGCGGTGAGCTCGAGCGTCCAGCCCACCAGCGCACGGACCCCGAGGAGCCGCTTCGGCCGGCGCCCGGTGAGGAACCACAGCGCCCAGGCGGCGTCGGCGGGCGGCGCCTCGCGGAAGTACCGCCGCATCGCCGCCACCTTGGCCAGGGTGGAGGTGGTGGAGTCGAGCGCCTCGTAGAGGTCGGCGAAGCGCTTCATGGCTCGAAGACCAGCGGCGGTCCGACCGGTGGCGCGTGGAGCCGGGTGCGCACCCCGTCCGGGTCTCCCTGCAGCCAGTCGCGCTGCTGGTCCGTGCGGTGCGCGCTCCCGAGGTGGCCGGACACGCCCAGCGGAAGGACGAGCGTGGTCGCCTCGGGGTCGGAGAGGTCGACCACGAACCGCATGCTCTGGCCGAACTCCGGAGTGGCCACCCGGACGCAGCGGTCGCAGCCGGAGAGCGGCGGCTCCGGCGGGTTGAACACCCAGGCGAGCGGACCTCCGCCGCGACCGAAGGGGTGCCTCACCTCCAGGCGGTTGTGCTCGCCCCAGGTTCCGTCGAGCACCACGTCGCCGACGGCGGCCCTGAGCACCGCGTCGCGATCTCCGAGGCCGGCCTTTCTCCACGCCTCGGGGCTGGCGCGCAGCGCGGCGAGCAGGGTCGGGTCGCTGTTGTACCAGCGGAGCTCGGGCGGACCGACCCCGGAGCCCTTCAGCGCGGCGGCGGTGACGGCCTGGTAGGCCCGCCGGCGGATCTCCTCCGCGGCCCGGAA
>DASROG010000062.1:0-5197 GCA_035646995.1 Myxococcaceae bacterium | reverse complement strand
GGCGAGGGATCGTTGGAGAGGTAATGGATCACCTTCGCCCCCGGTGGGGCGATGGCGTGGCCGAGCACGTCGTGGGGACCAGCGGTGAGCGGCTGCAGCTGGCGCGACCCCGGGGTGAGCAGATAGAGGCGGTACCACTCGTCGAGGTCGCCGGTGAGCAGGATGCGCTTGCCATCCGGATGCCAGGCCGAGGAGACCTGGTTGTAGATGCGCGAGGGTCGCTCGTCGCTCCACACCAGGGTGAGCGCTCCGCTCGCGGCATCCACGACGTGCACCGTGCGATGGATGGAGTCGTCCGTCTCTCGGTCCACCAGCAGCTGTCCCCGGGCCGAGAAGGCGAGGGAGACGATGTGCCAGCGCGTCGGCTCGGGCAGCTCGAGTAGCCGGAGCTTCCGGGCCGGCAGGTCGATCACCGCGACGGTCCGGAGGTCGTTCACCTGTCCTGGAGCGCCGCGTCGCACCCGGTCCACCGTCGCCTCGTCGGGCAGGTAGTCGGGAATCGGAAAGGAATGCACGCCGCGGCGGTCCGTGTACTGCAGCGCGAGGTAACGCCCATCCGGTGACCAGGTCGGCGCGAGCTCCGCGTCCCAGGCGCTGTGGCCGAGCGCGACGTCCGGCTGATCGTAGACACCGCCCCCGTGACCGATGCCCTTGACCGCGACCTGGGTCACCCGCTCCGGCTTGCCGGCTCCCCCGACGGAGAGCGTCCACAGGTCCCCGTTCTCCACCCAGGCGGCGGTCCGCCCGTCCGGGGAGACCGTGAGCGCGGTGCGCTCGCCGGCCGCGGGCGCGAGCACCTCGGCCTTGCCGCCTCCTGCGGGGACCAGGCGGAGCTCGCCGGACTCGAGGTACAGCAGCCGCTGCCCGGAGAGCCACGCCACCTCCGCGACGCCGCCCGGGGTGCGAGGCTCGGTCAGTCGCCGCAGCCCGGTGCCGTCACGCCTCACCACCCAGACCGCTCGTTCGGGCAGGGCCCGGTCGTTCCAGAGAAAGGCGAGGAGCTTCGCGTCCGGCGACCAGGTGGGGGCCGCGGGCGTGGTGCCGAAGAGGGCCGGACGGCGAGAGACGATCCGTTCCAGGGTGAGGGAGAGCGGGGGCTCGGCGGCGACGGCCTGCGCAGTGGCGAGGAGCAGCAGGAGGGCGAGGCGATTCCTTGCGCTGGGCATCCCTCGGATGCTCAGGTCCCGGGCCGGCCTTGGCAAGCGCGAGATTGGTGCGGAGCATCGGTCTGGTCGGCCTCACCGCGACCGGGATCGCCTCGATGGTGGGCGCCGGCATCTACGTGGTGCCGTTCATGATCCAGCGCCACGTCCCGGGCATCGGGTCCGGTGTCCTGCTCGCGTACCTGCTCGCCGCGATTCCCGCGATCCTGGCCGGGCTCGCCTACGCCATCCTCGCGTCGGCCATGCCCCGGGCCGGGGGCAGCTACGTCTACGCCAGCCGAGGCCTCAGCCCGTACCTGGGCTTCATCGCCAGCTTCTCGCAGTGGTTCTCGCTCTGCATCGCCATCGGCGTGGTGAGCTACCTGCTCACCCCGTTCGTCCGCGACGTGGCCCTGGCAGCGGGGGCCACCGACGTGGCGCGCTCGCTCGACCTCCCGGCGGTGCGGCTGATCCTCCCGCTGGCCGTCCTGTGGTGCTTCGTGGGCGTGAACCTCCGTGGCCTCGAGACCTATCAGCGGGTGCTGCTGCCGCTCCTGGGGCTCACCTTCCTGCTGGGCGCGGTGGTCATCGTGGCGGGCTTTGTCCTCGGCCCGACTGCCGCACCGGTCCCTCCCGGTGCAGCTGGAGCTCCCGCAGGGCCGGGCACGGTGGCCACGGCGGCTGCGCTGCTCTTCTCCAGCTTCATCGGGTTCGATGCCATCGCCCAGGCGGGGGGCGAGGCGCGCGATCCCTCCCGGACGCTCCCCCTCGCCATCGGGCTGGCGATCGGCATCGTGACCGTCTTCTACGGGCTCTTCGCCGGCGCGGTGTACCACGCGGTCCCCTGGACGGTGGTGCGCGACGAGGCGCTGCGGCACGACACCTCCGCGGCGGCGCTCCTCGGGGCGAGGCTCCCTCCGGCGCTCCGGGTGGCGGTGGTGGCCGGAGCGGCGGTGGCGCTGGTGAAGGACCTTCCGGCGATGCTCCTCGGGGTCTCTCGCCTGATGTTCGCCTGGGCCGAGGACGGCATCGTCCCCCGGGTGGTGGCCTCCGTACACCCGCGCCACCACACACCCCAGGTCGCGATCGGCGTCAGCGCCGCCGTGGCCTCGCTGGGCATCCTCGGCTGCCACCTGGCCGGAGACTTCTTCCTCGGGGTGGACATCCTGGTCACCTCGATGCTGGTGAACTTCCTCCTGATGTGCGGCTCGGTGCTCGCCCTGCCGCGCCGGAACCCCGCGCTCGCCCAGCAGATCCGGATCCTCCGCTCGCCGACCGCGAGGAGCGTGGTGGCGGTCGCCGGGGTCGTGCTCCTGGGCGCGCTGCTGGTGGTGCACACCGCCCGGGACCTCGGCGCCTCGGATCAGCCCTGGTACCTGCGGAGCACCGTGGTCTGGCTCGGGGTGATGGCGGTGGGTTCGGCGGTGTACTGGCGCGAGCTGCGCGGTCTCCGGGAGCGTGGAATCGACGTGCAGGCGCTCTTCGCCGCGCTGCCTCCGGAGTAGGACAGGACCTCCATGGCCAGCATCCCCCGACCGGAACGACGGAAGCTCGCACCCAACTTGGACATCTCCCGCGTGGTAACCGGCCTCTGGCAGATCGCCGACATGGAGCGCGAGGGCCGTCAGCTCGACCTCGACGCCGCGGCGCGGGCCATGGCGCCCTACGTGCAGGCGGGCTTCACCACCTTCGACATGGCGGACCACTACGGCTCGGCCGAGGAGATCGCCGGCCGCTTCGTCGCGGGCGGTGGCCGGGCGGAGCTGCTGACCAAGTGGGTCCCGGAGCCCGGGCCCATCCCGCGGGACACGGTGCGGACGGCGGTCCAGCGTGCGCTGCAGCGTCTGCGGCGCGAGCGCATCGACCTGCTCCAGTTCCACGCCTGGCGGTTCTCGGATCCGTCGTGGCTCGATGCGCTCTTCTTCCTCGACGAGCTGCGGGTCGAGGGGCTGATCGGGCACCTCGGGGCGGTGTCGAAGTTCACCGCCCATCTCCGCGTGGCGATCGCCAGCGGGATTCCGCTGGTCTCGAACCAGGTGGTCTTCTCGCTCCTGGACCGGCGGGCGGCGGGGCGGATGACCGCGTTCTGCCGCGATCACGGTGTGCAGCTGCTGGTGTACGGGACGCTCGCGGGCGGATTCCTGACCGAGCGGTGGCTCGACTGCTCTCCGCCGACGGAGGCCGAGCGCTCGACCTGGTCGGAGATGAAGTACCACCGCTTCATCGAGACCGCCGGCGGATGGGAGCAGTTCCAGGGACTGGCGCGCGCGGTGGCCTCGGTCGCCCGGAAGCACCGGGTCTCGATGGCCAACGTGGCGTGTCGAGCGATCCTCGACGAGGGCGCGGTGGGCGCGGTCATCGTGGGCGCTCGTCTCGGGGAGCGCTCCCACCTCGAGGACAACGCGCGGATCTTCTCCCTGGTGCTGGACGAGGAAGATCGGAAGGTCATCGCGGACGCCGCGGGCGCGCTCGCGCTCATCCCCGGAGACTGCGGCGACGAGTACCGCCGCCCGCCGTACCTGACCGCCACCGGCGACCTCAGCCACCACGTGCACGACTTCCCCGCCCCCTACCGGACGCGCGCGGACGGCGACCGGGTGCTCTGCTTCAGCGGCACGCCGTGGGAGCCGCTCGCCGGATACTCGCGGGCGGTCCGGAAGGGGTCGCACATCTCGGTCTCGGGGACGACGGCGTCGCACGGAAGCCGCGCGATTGGGGGGAGGGACCCCGCGGCGCAGACTCACTTCGTCATCGACAAGATCGAGGGTGCGCTCGAGTCGCTTGGCGGCCGCCTCGAGCACGTCGTCCGGACCCGGGTGTTCGTGAGGCGGATCCAGGACTGGGAGGCGGTTGCGCGGGCGCACGGCGAGCGGTTCGGGCACATCCAGCCCGCGAACACCCTGGTCGAGGCGGCGCTGGTCTCGGAGGACGCTCTGGTGGAGATCGAGGCGGACGCGGAGGTCTGATCCGGGGCCGCCGGGTGCCCACTCATTCGGGCAGCACCCGCTCGGAGGGCCCACGGTGCGTGAATGGGGAGCGGTTTCCGCAAGGGCTCGGCGGGGTGCTTCAGGCGTCGGCGTGGCTCAGAGCGAGCCAGTTCGCCGGGCGGCGCTCATCTGCTCCGCTCGTCGCGATCCCCGTTCACACCGACCCGGTGGTGGAACACGAGATGTCCGCCGAGCCACCCGCCGGCGCCGAGGCCGAGCGTGACGAGCGCCAGCGCCGCGACGTGCAGCACCAGGCCGGTGCCCGACGGCGGTGCCGCGCCCCGGTACACCAGGTCCAGCGCGGCGATGCAGGTCACCGAGAGCATCACCGCCAGGTGCACCGACGCCGTCCGGACCGCTCGCGGTGCCGTCTCGCCGAGCGCCAGGTAGTCCATGAACCCCGCCGACGCGGCCAGCACCGCCGCTGCCGTCCCCCCGATGAGCGCCCATTTCCCGAGCATCCAGAGGAGGGGAGAGCCCGACACCAGCGCCAGCCCATCCAGCGCCACCCAGAGCAGGAGCAGGACCATGGGAAAGTCGCTCAGCGCCGCGTGCAACGGGTGCCCGCCGACGCGCAGCCCCCGCCTCATCTCGCCTGCATCGCCGCCATCAGCAGGATCACGAACCCCACCACGGCGACCAGCCCGTGAACCACCATCACCGGGATGGGCAGCGCTTTCTTCTGCATGTGCTGCGCGAACAGATAGAAGCCACCCAGGGCCGCGACGATGAAGACCACCAGGGCGGTCCGCGCCGGACCCGGATCCGGGACGTTCATCACCGCGACGATCAGCGCGATGAGTCCGGCGGCGGCTGCCGTCCCGTGCACCAGCGCGAGGGCGGTGGGCGGTCGCTCGGCGCCCCGGAGGCGCATCGCCGCCATCGTCACCCCGCCGAGGGCGGCGAGGGCGAACAGCACGAGTGCGATGGTCATCCCACGTCTCTCCTGTGAGGGGCGGGACGGTCCCGGCCGCCGAATGGATGCCCGGCCGGCCTGGAGGTGACACTCGGGACCACCTGCACCGTTGTTGCCTTGTCACCAGGCCACACTCCGAGCATCCGTACCGG
>DASROG010000061.1:0-24651 GCA_035646995.1 Myxococcaceae bacterium | reverse complement strand
GTGAGGACGTACGGCCAGTACTGCCCCATCGCCCGTGGCGCCGAGATCTTCGCCGAGCGCTGGACACCGCTGATCATCCGCAACCTGTACCTTGGCTGCGGAAGCTTCAGTGAGATCCTGGAGGGCGCGCCCGGACTCTCCCGGACCCTGCTCTCACAGCGGCTCAAGCAGCTCGAACGGCTCGGTGTCGTCGAATCGGCGCTCAAGCCCGACGGGCGCGGGCACCACTACGAGCTCACGGCTGCTGGCCACGACCTCTTCACGGTCTGCAAGTCGCTCGGCGAGTGGGGTGCGCGTTGGCTCGAGATCGCCCCCGAGAACCTCGACCCCTTCGTGGCTCTCTGGTCGATGTGCAATGCGCTCCGCCGAGACCGGCTCCCGGATCAACGCGTCGTCATCCGCTTCGACTTCACCGGCTGCCCGCGCCATGAGCGCTATTGGCTACTCATCGAGCTCGGAGACACCGAGATCTGCAAGACGTACCCCGGCCTCGACGAGGACCTCTACATCACGGCGGAAGCCGAAGCCTTCGTCAAATGGCACGCCGGCCAGGTCACCTGGGCCCAAGCCACCCGCGAGGGCCGCATCCAACTCGACGGCCACCCGTCGCTGGTAAGAGCCTTCCCAACCTGGAACGCCCGCAGCATGTTCGCCCACATCAGGCCGGTCTCCCGCAGCGCCACGAGCCCCGGAGGCTGACTTCCTCGATGCGGACTCCCACCGCGGCGCCGCACGGCCGCCAGAGTGTCCCAGCTCCTTAGGGCCCACGACTTCCATGGCGTCGAGAGCGTGGCTGTCGGCCGGCGTCCCGAGCCCGGCGTAGCGAGCGAGGCAGAAGCGAACCGGGACGGGGAAGGTCGGTGTCCACCGCCGGCACGGCGTCCGGGCAGCCCCCCCGCGTCAGGGAGACGCCGAGGAGGCCGTGCAGGCGCGGCGCCTACGTCTCAGAGAGTCACGTTCTCGAGCAGCAGCCGGTCCCGGAAGCGCCGGCCGACGGGAAGCACGGTCCCGTTCTGGAGCACCAGCTCGTAGTCGCCGCCCACACCCAGCCGTCCCTCGCGGACCCGATCGAGGTTCACGATGATCCGGCGGTGGATGCGAACGAATCGCGCGGGATCCAGCCGGCCCTCCAGCCGCTGCAGCGTGGTCCGCACCAGGTGCTCGGTCGATCCCACGCGGACCTTCACGTAGTTGTCGGCGCTCTCGAACCACTCGACCGCGTCGACATCCAGGAAGCGGATCCGATCCTGCTCCTTGACCACCAGGCGGTGGAGCCGTTCCGACCCTGCACCCAGGCGCTCTGCCAGCGCCAGCAGACGGCCGTGCATGTCGGACGTCCCTCGTCCCTGGACCCGGGCCAGGGTCTGGCGCAGCCGCGTGCGATCGTAGGGCTTGAGCAGGTAGTCGATCGCCGCGACGTCGAAGGCCTTCAGGGCGTACCGGTCATGCGCGGTCACCACCACCACGTGGCCCACGTTCTCGAGGCCGGCGCGCTGGAGGACCTCGAAGCCGTCCATGCCGGGCAGCTGGATGTCCAGGAAGACCAGGTCCGGCCGCTCCTTCCGGAGAAGCTCCACCGCCTCCTCGGCCGTTCCACACTCTCCGACCAGGGTCACGCCCGGCTCGGTGGAGAGCATCATCACCAGCTTCCGCCGGGCGAGCCGCTCATCCTCCACCACCACCGTCCGCAGCGCAGCCATCAGGTCCTCCAGGGCAGCTCGACCATCACCTCGAGCCCGCCTGCCTCGGGATTGCGGAAGGCGAGCTGTTGCGCGTTCCCGTACAGCTGCCGCAGCCGGTCGCGGGTATTCCGGAGCCCGATGCCCTCCCGGACCATGCCGGCGCCCAGGCCTGGCCCATCGTCGGTCACCCGGAGCTGGAGTCGATCCTCCACCTGACGGGCGCTCACCACCACCTGCCCACCGTGGGGTCGAGGAGCGACCCCGTGGCGGATGGCGTTCTCGACCAGAGGCTGCAACGAGAACGGCGGCACGTGGGCACCCAGCGCCGACTCCGGAACGTCGACGGTGATCGCCAGCCGATCCGCGAACCGGATGCGCTCGATGTCCAGGTAGCGCTCGAGCAGCTCGAGCTCCTCACTCAGCCGGACCTCCTGCGCCCCGTCGGCCGCGAGGGTCAGGCGGAGCAGCTCCCCGATGCGCGCCAGCATGGCGTCGGCGGCGTTGACGTCGCGGTACATCAATGCCGAGACCGAGTTCAGGGCGTTGAAGAGAAAATGCGGATTGAGCTGCGCCTGGAGCGCGGCCAGCTTGGCCTGCTGCAGGCTGGCCTCGAGCTGCGCGGTCCGCAGCTCGCGCTCGCGCAACTTGCGAAAGTAATCCACCGCGTAGGTGCCCAGCAGCAGGATGACGTACAGCAGGTAGAACTCTGCCGAGGACTGGATGAACCATCGCGGAAGCATCTCCGACAACGGCTTCGGTCCGCCCAGATAGACGAGGTGGTACCGGAGCACGCCTGCGATCAGGAGCAGCGCGCCGACGATGACCTGGGCAGCGACGAGGTTGATCACCCAGCGCCGCAACCGGTGCGGTGAACCGAGCGGGAACCGGCGGCCGACCCAGATCACCAGCGGGGCCGCGGCGGTCCACAGCCAGTAGGTGAGCAGGTAGAGCAGCCACATCCGGCGAGCGAACTCCGGACCGCGGAACTCCGGACTGATCGCGTAGGCCTGGAAGGACAGGTAGGTGGGCAGCAGGGTCGAGGCGCAGAAGACCGCCCCGCCGATGGTCAGCCGGCGCTTCCAGCGTTCATCGCGGTCGAGATCTCGCGGCACCGAAGCGCGGAGTCTGCTCGACGCCGGTTGGCCGAGGCAACGAGACCGGTGATGCCCGAGCTTCCGCCACGGTGAGCCCCCGTTCACCCCTCCCCGCCGTCGTCCGTCCCTCGATCCCCCGGGCGCCGCGTAAGGGCGGTTGGCTGTGGACCGCCCGAGGGGAGGCGAGGAAGCGACAAGAAGGAGAGAAACCATGTTCAGTCCTCGAGTGCGAGCACGGGTCAGGCGAGGGGTGTTGCTTGCGAGGCTGGCCGCTCCCGCGGCGTCGATTGCCGTGCTGGCAGGTTGCGGCGAGGGGATGAAGGGTCCGCCGGTCGTCGCGGAGAGAAGGGATCCCGTCGCGCGTTCCAGCACGCCGACGCTCACGCCTCAGGTCAGCGGGACGGTCAACCGGCTGGACTCGGTTGCCGCGGTGAATGCTCGCGTCGTCTGGGCGAGCGGCCGCGGGGGCACGGTCGTCCGGACGATCGATGGCGGCGAGACGTGGGAGGCACACGTCATCCCGGGCGCGGAGACGCTCGCACTCCGCGACGTCGAAGCCGTGAGCCAGGACGTCGCCTTCGTGATGAGCAACAACGGCGGGCCGAATGCACGCATCTACAAGACCGAGGACGGCGGACGGACCTGGACGCTGCAGTTTCAGAGTCCCATCGCCAACACGTTCTACGACTGCTTCGCCTTGTGGACCCCTCAGAGCGGTGTCGCCATTCCGGATGCCGAGGACGGCCGCTTCGACGTGGTCCGGATGACCGACGGACAGACCTGGGAGAACATCGGCGACCTCTTCCCGCCAGGACAGCCGGGAGAGGGGCTCTTCCCCGCGAGCGGGACGTGCGTCACCACCCGGGGTGGCAGGCTCGCCTGGGCGGTGACCGGCGGCGGGGCGCAGGCGCGGGTCATCGCGACGACGGACCGCGGCGATACGTGGAATTCCTATCCCATCCCCATGGGGGGGACGGCCTCCTCCGGTGGGCTCAGCATCCAGTTCCGCGACAACCACCGAGGAATCCTGGGCGGCGGTGAGGTCGCGGCGCCGACGGTGCAGCAGGACAACTTCGCCCGCTCGAGGGACGGCGGCAAGACCTGGGCGCTGGCCACGCCCGCCCCCTTCCCCGGTCCGATCTACGGACTGGGCTACGCGACACACGGCGGCGGCGAGACGGGGGGTTCGGACGATGACTCCGAAAGTGAAGGCGCCGGGCATCACCTGACGATCGTCGCCACTGGTGTTGGTGGGACGGCGTGGTCGCCTGACGAGGGCGATACGTGGGAAGCCCTCGCCGTCGGGACCCCTGGCTTCGTCTCGGTGTCGTTCGGCGACCAGCGGACGGGCTGGCTCGTGGGCACTTCAGGTCGCGTGCTCCGCATCGACTTCCCCGACTGACCGCGACGCGTTGCCAGCGGGGATCGAGCGCTCGTCGAGCAACCGCCGCGCTGGTGCGACTGTGGGTGCGAGAACTGATCTCCTGGAGTGCCCATCGCGCCGGAAGGAAGGAGGACGGCGCCGACGTGGCGGGCACCTCCGGAGCGAGGAACGGTGAAGGACGTCAGCGCCGAACGTGCTGCGGAAAAGCTCCGCCCAGCGGACGGGGCGGCGGGGCCATCTCGGAAGAGCTGGCGTCTGATGTGAGGGACGGGCCCGGTCCCCACGGACCGGGGCAGGCAGAAAGCCCTCCGCGGGTGTTCTCCTGAGCCTTGGCCGAATGGAAGAAGACGCCGCAGCCGAGGAAGCTGACGTCGAACCCCAGAGCCGACCGGCCGGTAGGTGACCCATTGCCCTCCTCCTTGCGAGCGGTAATGTGGCGACGCCGCCCTCGGTCCCGGAGGCGTGAGTCCCGGCCCTTGAGTTTTCTTCGGCCGCCCCCCCACCTCCCGACCTGGTGGCCACCGGTCCACCCCGTCTCACCCGGACCGGCCACAAAGGAGATCCCACATGTTCAAGCACATCCTCCTGCCGACGGACGGGTCTCCACTGTCCGACGCTGCCGTCCAGAAGGGCATGCGCTTCGCCAAGAGCGTCGGCGCACAAGTCACCGGTCTCTATGTCATCCCCCCGTACCGGCTGCTCGGCGGCGGAAAAGAGAGCTTGGCCGACAGCAAGGCGCAGTACGACAAGGACTCCAGCGCGCGTGCACAGGGATTCCTCGCGGAGATCTCGAATCTCGGCAAGGAACTGGGCGTGACGTGCGACTGTGTCTCCGAGAAGGGCAGCCATCCCTATGAGGCGATCGTCGGAGCCGCCGAGAAGAAGGGCTGCGACCTCATCATGATGGCCTCCCATGGGAGGCACGGGGTTCAAGCCCTGCTGATCGGAAGCGAGACCAACAAGGTTCTGACGCATACGAAGATCCCGGTCCTCGTTTTCCGGTGACCGGCGTGGCGGAGCTCCGTCGCACGACCGGCTGTCGCTGCCCTCTCGAGCGCCTGATTCAGTCGTCGTCACGAGCGTCGTTGCGAGCGCGCTTGGGCAGATGGGGAGGCTCTGCTCGGCGTCACGCCCTCGGCTGGTCGCCGAAGGTGCCGCCGGGCGCTGGATCCGAAGCCGCCGGATGCGGGCCTGGGCGGAGTGGGTGTCCCGCGGTCCGTCATCCGGCGAATCACTTCCGTGTCGAGGTTCCTGGGTGCTGTCCAAGCTGCCACGCTTCAGCGGCAACTGTCCCTCGCCCGGTGGTGAACGCCTCACGAAACTTCGCAATTCTGGTCGCTGCCGGGGCGAGCCAATCGTGTTACCCGCCGAGGCGTTCATTCCCAGGAGGACTGCCATGGCCAAGCCGATCCCCGAAGGTCTCCACACCCTGACTCCCAACCTCGCGGTCGACGGTGCGGCAGAGGCGATCGAGTTCTACAAGCGCGCGTTCGGTGCCGAGGAGATCATGCGGGCTCCCGATCCGACGGGGAAGAAGGTCTGGCACGCGAATCTGAAGATCGGCGACTCGTGCTTCTTCGTGAATGACGTCATGCCGGACATGGGCGGCTCGGCCACCACCTCCTCGTTGTGGCTCTACGCGCCCGACGTCGATGCGGCGTTCGCCCGGGCCACGAAGGCCGGGGCCAAGCCGGCGATGGAACCCGCGGACATGTTCTGGGGCGACCGGATGGCGACGGTGACCGACAAGTGGGGCATCCGCTGGAACCTGGCGACCCACGTCAAGGACCTGAGCCCGGCCGAGCTGAAGAAGGCCCAGGACGACTTCGTGGCCCAGATGGCGAAACAGAAGAAGTAGAGGTCCCACGAAGCGCTTCCAGCTACCCCTCGGACTTTTCCATCAGCTCCAGCAGCCGGGTCGTGGTGTTCCAGTTGCGGATGGTCATGCTCTGGTAGATGGGCATCGAGACGAGCCGAGGGAGCCGGCTCTCCGCTGCCCTGCGGATGAGGCGCGAGAAGTACAAGACCCCCGGACCGGCGCTCACCCGGTCCACGCCTTTCTGCATGGGCACGCTCTGGATCGCCAGCCGGGCGGTGAGCGGAGGCTTCAGGAATAGGACGTCGTACCGCTCGTGTCCTGGTCGGGCTCCGAACCCGTCCGGCGCCCGTCTGACGACCCCGCCCAGCTGTCTTCGATCCTGGAGCACCACGCTCGCGCGGTATCTGAACCTCTCGGCGAGCATCTCCTCGAGCTGCCGGGCCAGGTCCACGCTCGAGGCGATGCGCGCCTCGAAGAGAACGTTGCCGCTCTGGATGTAGGTCACGACGCTCCGGAATCCGTGCTCGACGAAGCAGGCCGCGAGCTCCGTCATCCGGATGAGGTTCTTGCCCCCGACGTTGATGCCGCGAAGCAGAGCGAGGTACTGGCCCATGAGTCTCTCGAGGCCGGAGTGGGCCTCGTCGCTGCGGAAACGTACCCTTCCGGCCACCCGCGTCACACTCCCGACTGGTCTCCGCGGAGGTGGTCGAGCTCCTGAAGCAGGAGCCACGGAGCCAGCGGTGAGCTCACCGTCGGCCCGCCCCCGTCCCGTCACAAGCGAGGGGCCTCCCGCGGCGTGAGGTCCGTGGCCCACCCTGGACAGCCGAGGTCGGCTCCCTAGAATCTCGTCGAGACATGCCTGTACCTGCTCGCGAAGAGATCCTCTCGGTGATGGCCGAGAACCGGCGCGCGTTTCTCTCCTTCCTCGAGCGCCGGGTGGGGCATCGCGAGACGGCGGAGGACCTCCTCCAGGAGTCGTTCGCCCGCAGCCTGGACAAGGTGCCGCTCGAGCCCCAGGAGAGCGTCAACGCCTGGTTCTACCGCGTGCTCCGCAACGGGGTCATCGACCACTACCGTCGGAGAGGCGCCGGGGAGCGGGCGCTCGCCTCGCTCCAGAAGGAGCTGGAGGAAGCGCCACCCGAGCCCACGGCGGACGAGCGCGACGCCGTCTGTCACTGCGTCAGCCGGCTCTCCGAGACGCTGAAGCCGGAGTACGCGCTGGCGCTCCGTCGGGTGGAAGTCGACGGAGCGTCGGTGCGTGACTACGCCTCCGAGGTGGGCATCACCCCGAACAACGCCGCGGTCCGGCTGTTCCGTGCCCGGGAGACGCTGCGGAAGCGCGTGGTGCACTGGTGCGGGTCGTGCGCCGAGCGTGGCTGCGTGGACTGTTCGTGCGGCGAGCCGGGCAGCACCGGCTGCGCCCACGCGTGAGGCGCGGGAGGCACGCGCGTCCGCTCCCGCGCCGGCCCGACGTCCGGCTCACTTCGCCGCGGCGCAGGTGCAACCGCCTGCACACTCGCAACGCTTCACGCAGCTGCAGCCAGGACCACAGCGGCAGGGCTCGGCGGCAGCGCAACCACAGGACTTCTTCTCGCAGCGGCAGTCGTTCTGGGACGGCATGATGCTTCTCCTCGGTGTGTGCAGCAGGCTCCGTTTGCCCGCTGTCACCACCTGCTGACGCGGCGCCGGTCCGGGCATTACACCCCCCGGACAGCGGCAGGACGGACCGGCCACGGCGCCGGTGCGCGCCCAGGAGAGTCGGGGACCCGCGGCGAGAACCTCGGGGTCGGCTACGAACCTCGGCCGGACGTGCGCGGCGAGAGAGAGGGCAGTGAGAACCAGGGACGGGACCAGGGGAGCGCTCATCGGCGGCCGCAGACGCTCCGGCCGGCGGAGCCTTACAGCCAGCCGGGGCCGAGGGCCGGGAGCGGGGGTGGTCGCCTCCCGGGGCAGCCGGGTCCTGCTCCGACCGCTGCAGAACAGGGACGCCTCGGAGACCGTGCGGCTGGTGCGAGCGAGTCGCGCGCTGCACCGGTCATGGGTGCACGCGCCGAGGGACCGCGCGGCCTTCCGCAGCTATCTCCACCGGAGCCGGCAGGACACGGTCCGGACGCTCCTCGTCGTCCGCCGCGAGGATGGAGCGATCGTCGGGCTGTTCAGCCTCTCGCAGATCTTCCACGGCAACTTCCGGAGCGCGTACCTCGGCTACTGGGTCGGCGCTCCGTACGCCGGGCGGGGATACATGGGGGACGGGCTGGAGCTCCTGCTCCGCCACGCGTTCGGGACCCTGAAGCTCCACCGGGTCGAGGCGAACCTGCAGCCGGGGAACATCGCTTCCCGGGCCCTGGTCCGCCGGGCCGGGTTCCGCAGGGAGGGATACTCTCCGCGGTACTTGAAGATCGGAGGCCGCTGGCGAGATCACGAGCGGTGGGCGATCACCGTGGAGGACTTTCGATCGCCGGCGAGTGTCCGGCGACGACCGCCGCGGTGACGAGCGCCGGGGGGTCACGGTCAGCGGAGGAGTGCCGGCCATGCCTCGATCAGGCACTGCTGCGGGTCGCGCTCGCTGATCCCGCCCAGGTACAGCGTTCCGTCCAGTCCAACGCTCGCCCCAGAGAGGTCGCAGGCTCCCGGCGTCGGATCCCCGCAGGAGCCCTCCACCCAGCCACAGGACTCCCCGTTCGAGGTCACGATCTCCAGCCCGTTTCGCGTCTTCGTGCCGGCGAAGGTGGTGCCGTGGAAGACCGCGTACCCGCGCCCGCCACGGATGGAGAACACCCGGGTCTCGGGCCGCTGGTCCAGCCAGCACGGCGGGACATCGAGGTGCGGATCCATGTCATGGACGACCACCCACCCCCCTCGCGAATGGGCCGGGGAGATCCCGAAGGCGAGCGAGCCGTCGGGGAGCTCGAAGCTCGGCCCGATCGCCGCGCGGCTGGAGAAGGTCCCCTGGGCCTCCCCGGTGCTGGCGATGCGTCCCTGCTCGTCGAGCCACACGACGCGAACCTGGAAGGCATCGACGGCGACGACCACCATCACGTGCCCTGCGCCGTTCGGGTAGACCTGTGCGTCGCTCGGCTCGGCGACGATCGAGGTGGGGATCGGCGTGGACCAGACGACGGATCCGGCCTCGTCGCGCCGGGTGATCCGGAGGGGTGCGGTGAGCTTCCGGCCGTCAGGCGTGTAGAGGATCCCGCCCTCGGCGACCACGGTGCCTCCGCCGGACACCGCCACGGCGGATCGGGCCATCCCCACTGCTTGCTGGGAGAGCGTTCCCGTCCGGTCGAGCACGACCAGGGTTCCCTGTGCCTCCGCGTCGAAGCGGACGACACCCGCCCCCTCGTCGAGCGGGACGGTGAGGAAGAAGGAGGTGGTGCTCTCCGATGGGCTCCGGAAGAGCTGTCCATCCGCCGAGAGGAGGTCGAGCTCGAGGTGGCTCACCCTCCCGGTCTGGTCCTCGGAGAGCGTCCGCATCACCCCGAGAAAGCCCTCACCGTCGCCGCCGAACGGGCCGGGCAAGCAGACCGGGTCGGCCGGAGACGACCGGGCCGGGCCGAGGAAACGGCGCGGCGGATCGAGTGGCCGCGGAGGCAGCAGCTCGTCGCATGAGGCCACGGGGGGCTCCGCCGTCGGCCGGCAGGTCAAAACACCGCCGTCGCTGCCGCTGCCTCCGTCACCGCCGCCCGCGTCCGGGCCCGGCGTTCCCGCGTCGCCCGTGCCCGCATCGGCGAGGCCCGCGTCGGGGGCGGTGCCCGCGTCCGGCCCTCGCGTTCCCGCGTCGCCCGTGCCCGCATCGGGGAGGCCGGCGTCGCCCGTGCCAGCATCCACTGGCCCCGAGTCCGGCGAGAACGGAGCTCCGCCGTCCGGATTCGAGGGTAGACCTGGCAGTCCTCCGCCGGGAGGGGTGGTCACCCGGCCTCCGCCGGTCCCCCCGCATGCCACCATCAGGAGGGCAGCCACCCCAAGCCACGCTCCTCGCCCCACGACCTCCTCCGTGCGAGGAGACGCCCACGGCCCGACGACCCTCGCTGAACCCAAATGGGGACGGGGGTCCTCGCCTGCAATTGGTCCAGAGGAGAAGCCGTGCTCGGCGGGGCGAACGTCGAGAATGGACGAGGGAGCAGCAGCTCCCTCCGGAGGCCGGGCGCGGCTCTCAGCGGTAGACCAACACCGGAATCTTCGAGTGGGTGAGGACCTTGCTGGTCTCGCTGCCGAGGATCAGCCCGACGACGCCGCCGCGCCCGTGCGAGGCCATGAAGATCAGATCGCAACCTCGCTCCTTCGCGGTCGCGATGATCGCCTCGAACGGGTGGCCGCTCACCGTCCGGACCGTCTCCACCGGCGTCCCGATGGCGGCCGCGGTGGCCTTCACCCGTTCCAGCGTCTTCTCGGCGCGAGCGGCCTGCGCCTTCTCGTACTCCGGCTCCGTGGCAACGAGCATCATCGGCTCGGTGCCGATGAACTGGAACGGCGCCGTCACGGTGAGCGCCGTCACCTTGGCGTCGAGCGCCCGTGCCAGCGTGAGTCCCGCGGCCTCGGCCCTCGACGAGAGCTCCGAGCCGTCGGTCGGAATCAGCAGGTGCTTGTACATGAACAACCTCCCTCGATGGACCCCTATCGCAGGATGACGGACAGGCAATGCCCTCGGTGCCTGCGCGCAAACTTTGCGCGCACCTCACGCCCCGGGAGCGTGCGGCCGGCGCGGTGCTCCACGTGGCGGGCGAGCCGGTGGACCGGGTTTGGTTCGTGAAGTCGGGGGCGGTGCTCGTGACCCGCTCGGTCGACGAGGAGCAGGTCGAGGGGATGCCGTGGGCGCTCCGCCGCGCCGGGAGCTTCCTCGGGCTGGAGGGCCTTGTCGGGTGCGAGCATGTCGATTCGGCGCGCGCGCTCACCGATGTCACGCTGTGCGGCGCGTCGCTCCCCACGGTGGAGGCATGGCTCGAGCGGCGGCGCGCTGCTCCCCGCGTCCTGCTCGAGGCCGTGCTGCGCTCCGGAGTCCGGGACCGTCCGCTGCGGGGAAATGCCGACGGGACCGCGCCCCAGCGGACGGCCGCGTGGCTGCTGGAGAACGCGGGAGAGGCGTCCTCGGGAGCAGTTCCCCGGCGAGTGATGGCCGGTCTGCTCGGAATGCGGCCCGAGACGCTGTCCCGTGCCTTCAGGAGCCTCGCCACCCAGGGCGCGATCCGGCTCGGTCGGCGCTCGGTCGCGGTCGTCGATCGCGCGCAGGTTCGCGCGGTCGCGCGGGAGGGACGTGCGGCCCCCCGGCACCGCCCGGATTGACCGCGGTCAAGATGAGGCTGCCAGGGCCGGGCAAGCATCACCGCCGATGAACGTCCCTCCCGGTCGCCCTGGCCCGAAGCCCCTGCTTCGCGGCGTCCTCCACGAGCTCTGCTTCGGTGTCGCGACGAGCGCCGGTGTCCTGCTGGTGGCGGCCGCTCCGGGTGCCGCGGCGAAGCTCGGATGCGGGCTGTACGCGGTCAGCCTCGCCGCACTGTTCGGGGTGAGCGCGCTCTACCACCGCCCGACGTGGCCGGAGCGGGCGCGAACCTGGCTCCGCCGGTTCGACCACGCGGCCATCTTCGTCCTCATCGCCGGGACCTGCACTCCCCTGGCGCTCACGCTCCCGGCTCCTCTCGGGGGACGGATGCTCGCCGTCGCCTGGGCCGGCGCGGCGCTCGGCATCGTGCGGGCCCTCTTCCTCCCGAGGTCGCGGCGGTGGGTGGTGGTGCTGCTGGCCGCCGCGCTCGTGTGGGCCGCAGCGGCGTACCTCCCGGCGCTCTGTGCGATGAACGGACGCTCCGTCGCCGTGCTGCTCGCCCTGGGCGGGGGGCTGTACTCGCTCGGGGCGCTGGCCTACGCGCTCCGGCGCCCCGACCCCTGGCCTCGCGTCTTCGGGTACCACGAGGTCTTTCACGCCCTGGTGGTGATCGCCGCGGTCTGCCACTTCGCCGCAGTCGCCCTCGCGCTGCCTTCACTCGGCTGAGCGAGGCTTTCCGGCCGAACGACTCAGGCCGCCCCGGTTCGCGCCACTCCGATCAGAACGGCGGTGGTGAGCAGGCACGCTCCCACGACCGTCCACCCCACCCGGGGAAGGGCCTTCGGCGGGGGCGGGGCGAGCGCGAGCCACCCCGCGGCCAGCACCAGGGGAGCCAGGGCAAGCAGATGACCGCCTCCCAGCCGCTCCCGGAGCAGGACCAGGGCGGTCCCGCACACCAGGAGTACCGGGAACGAGCGGGTGAGCACCGAGGTGGTCGCGCGCCTCCGGGCCCCGATGCTTCGCACCGGGACGAGCAGCACCCCGAACCCGAGCGCCCAGACGCACCAGGCGCGCGCCGCGGCACCGGGCATCAGGCCGACGGCGATCCCCAGCGGGAAGGACACTCCGGACAGCGCCAGCGCCGCGAGCCCCTCGCCCACCAGCGAGCGCTCCTGGCCGAGGACGAGCGTCGCGGCGAATGCCGCGCCGAGGATCGCCGGCAGGATGACCGCCGAGCGGACCGGCGGCGGGGCGAGCACGAGGCCCGCCACACCGAGGATCGCACCGGTGAGGGCGAGGGCCGCCAGCCGGCCGATGGCCCGTGAGCGCTGCTCGACCTTCGGTCGTTCACCGCGCCGCCCGAGGAGGACCAGAACCGGCTCGTGCGCCAGGAACAGGGCCCAGGCGCTCGCCCCGAGGAGAACGGCGACCATGCCCGGGCGACCGGCGCCGAGCGCGGCGATCATCGGCAGCCCGAGCTGCCCGTAAGCCCCGTGCTCCTTCGGCGCGAGCGACCGCTGGCGCGGGGAAGGACGTGCTGCGGTTTCCATCGGTGACCGATGCACCATGCCACAGCTTGCGCTCCCAACCAGGTGCTCCGAACCCGAGCGCTCAGCCGAGCCTCGCCTCCCCGCGCAGATCTTGCGCGTGGGCTCCCGGGCTGACTTGCGACGGGGCGGGAGAGGGTTACGGATCTCCTGCGGCCCTCACGCCGCGGACCGAGGTGGAAGATGCTGATCTACGGCCACGACTTCTCGGACAGCTCCACCTCGATGGCCTCGGCGGCTGCCGCGCTCGCGGCGCGCCTGGAGCTGCCGCTCCTGCTGGTGCACGTCCACGAGTCCCACCAGACGCTGGAGCCGGAGGCGGAGGCCCGCATTGCCGCCCGCGCGCGAGAATCTCTGGAGTCGCTGGCGACCGAGCTCGAGCGCCGCTGGCCCGGCTGCCGGGCACGTGCCCTCCAGCTGCGGGGTCGCCCGGCGTTCGAGCTCGCTGCGGTGGCTGCCCGGGAGCGCGCCGAGCTGCTGGTCGTCGCCTCCGGAGCGCACGCGGGCCCCCTCTGGCGAATCGGCACGACCTCCGAACGGGTCGCGGTGGAGGCCGAGTGCCCGGTGCTCGTGCTTCGCGCGGCCGAACCCTTCGAGGCCTGGGCTCTCGAGGGCCGGCCGCTGAGAGTCCTCCTCGGGATCTCCGACGACGCCAGCTGTGCCGGTGGCGTGCGCTGGACCTCACGCTTCCGGGCGGCCGCCCGCTGCGACGTCATCGCCGCGGAGGTGTACTCCACTCCGGAGGCGGCGGAACGGTACGGGCTCGCATTCCGACGACCCTGGACCGAGCCCGATCCAGAGATCGAGCGACTCGTCGCCCGCGACGTCGAGCGTCGGGTCGGATCGCTCGAGGGGCAGGGCACGGTCGAGATCCGTCCGGTGCTCGGGCTCGGGCGCTCCTCCGACCACCTGCTCGATCTGGCCGAGCGGTCTGCGGCGGATCTGGTCATCGTCGGCACGCACCGCGCGCGTGGGCTTCCGCGGCTCGCCTCGGTCTCGGGAGGAGTCCTGCACCACGGCCGGAGCTCGGTGCTCCTGGTCCCCGCGATGCGAGAACGGCGGGGGACGCCGCCGGAGCTCCGCCGGGTTCTCGCCGCCATCGACCTCTCTCCCGTCTCCGACCTCGCGGCATCGCACGGGCTGGCGCTCGCCCGCCTCGCGCGAGGAGAGCTCCACCTCCTGCACGTCGTCGATCGGGAGGAGCCCTCGCCGTCGCAGGCCGTTGCGCTGGCAGCGAGGATGCGAGCGCTGGTCCCGGAGACGTCCGGCGTCCCGGTCAGGACCGAGGTGGTCAGCGGGCGTGAACCGGCGGAGGCGATCACCGGCGCTGCCGAGCGGCTCGACGCCGACGTGGTCTGTCTCGTCTCTCACGCCCGTGGTGGGCTGGAGCGGCTCGCGCTCGGTTCGGTCGCCGAGCGGGTGGTGAGGACCTGCCGCCGGCCAGTGCTGGTGGTGCATCCCGCCCGGGAGTGACGTGGAGCTCGCGTCCCAGCCGATGGCTCCGACCTCGCCGGAGGGTCTCACCACCGGCGAGGCACGGAAGCTGCTCGCCCAGGTGGGAGCGAACACGCTCGGTGTCGGCGAGCGCGCCGCCTGGTGGCGAACGCTGCTCGGCGTGGTGCGGGAGCCGATGGTCCTCATGCTCCTCGTCTGCACCGGCGTCTACGTCGTCTTCGGAGACCTCACCGAGGCGCTGATCCTCGGCGCCTCGGTGGTCCTGGTGGTGGTGATCAGCCTGGTCCAGGAGGGCAGGACGGAACGCGCACTCCAGGCGCTCAAGGATCTCTCCAGCCCCCAGGCGTCGGTTCGCCGGGATGGGCGTCCGGTGCGGATCAAGGCCGCCGAGGTGGTTCCGGGCGACCTGCTCCTCCTCCAGGAGGGGGATCGGGTCGCGGCCGACGCGGTGGTGGTGTCCGCCACCGGCCTCAAGGTGAACGAGTCTCTCCTCACCGGCGAGTCGCTCGCCGTCAGGAAGCGCGCCGTCCCTGCCCCTGTGCCGCTCGAGCCCCCGGGGGAAGGAATCACTCCCTTCATCTATGCGAGCACGCTCGTGGTGTCCGGTCGCGCCGAGGCGGTGGTCGGTGCCACCGGTGCACGGACGGAGGTGGGCCGCATCGGTCGTGCCCTGGAGACGGTCTCCACGGCGGAGAGCCCGCTCAACCGGCAGCTCTCCGGACTGGTCCGGGCGCTCTTCGTCGCCGCCATCCTTTGCTGCAGCGCGGTCCTGCTGGTCTACGGCCTCGGCCGAGACGATTGGAAGGGCGGGCTGCTCGCCGGTCTGACCCTGGCCATCTCGCTCCTGCCGGAGGAGTTCCCGGTCGTGGTGACGGTCTTCCTCGCGCTGGGTGCGTTCCGGATGGCGCGCGAGAAGGTCCTGGTTCGCCGCCTGGCCGCTCTGGAGACACTCGGCGCCGCCACGGTCTTCTGCTCGGACAAGACCGGGACCCTGACCGAGAATCGGATGAAGGTGGTGGAGTTCACCACCGCCGTGGCCGGTCGGGCGATGGGAGGGGAGGGCCCGCTCGCCGAGCTCCGCGAGACCGCCACGCTCGCCTGCCCCCCGGAGAGCTTCGACGCCATGGACCAGGCCACGGTGGAGTTCGGCCGGGGAGCCTTGCTGCGCGTTCCGCCGGGCCGACCGCTCCGGGAATATCCGCTCACCCCCGAGCTGCCGGTCATGGCCTTCGCCCACTCCACGCTTGGGGGGCTGGTCATCGCCGCCAAGGGCGCCCCGGAAGCGGTGGCCACGCTCGCCGGGTGGGACGCCGCGGCACGCCGCGCCCTCGACGCGCAGGTGCACGGGCTCGCCGCGCGCGGACTGCGGCTGCTGGCGGTGGCCCGCGCCGACCTCGGGTCGGCTGCTGCTCCGGAGCAGCTCGGCGGGGTGCGCCTCCGGCTGCTCGGCCTGCTCGGCTTCGCCGATCCGCTCCGTCCGGGCGTTCCGGAAGCGGTGGCCGAGTGCCGCCGCGCAGGGATCCGGGTGATGCTCATCACCGGCGATCACCCGAGCACGGCGGTGGCCGTCGCCCGCCAGGCCGGCATCGACGCCGACCGGTACCTCACGGGAGCACAGCTCGAGTCGCTCGACGACGCCTCGCTCCGGGCAGCGCTCGAGAAGACCGAGGTCTTCGCCCGCGTGGCGCCGCTCCACAAGCTCCGGCTGGTCGAGGCGCTCCAGGCGATGGGCGAGGTGGTGGCGATGACCGGCGACGGGGTGAACGACGCGCCCGCGCTCCGGGCGTCCCACATCGGGGTGGCGATGGGCGGACGGGGAACGGACGTGGCCCGCGAGGCCGCGGACCTGGTGGTGCTGGACGACAACTTCGTCTCCATCGTCGGCGCCATTCGCGCCGGACGACGCATCTACGGCAACCTCCAGAAGTCGCTGGGCTTCGTCCTCGCGGTGCACGTTCCGATCGCGGGAATGGCTGTGCTGCCGGTCTTCTTCGGCTGGCCGATGCTCTTCACCCCGGTGCACATCGTCTTCCTCGAGATGATCATCGACCCGGCCTGTTCCATCGCCTTCGAGATGGAGCCGGGTGATCCGCGGGCCATGGAGCGCCCGCCCCGCTCGCCGCGGGCGCGACTGATGGGATGGAAGGAGATCGCCCGCAGCGTCGCCGAGGGGCTCGCGGTGTTCGCCGTGGTGGCGCTCGGGTTCTGGATCGGTCAGCAGAAGCACGGAGGCATGACCGATGCGCGGACGCTGGCCTTCAGCGGCCTCATCATGGGGAACGTGGGACTCATCGTCGCCAATCGCGCACACACCAGCGGGCTGCTCGGGTCCTTCCGCACGCCGAACCCCGGCTTCCGGGCGGTGGTCGCCGGCGCCATCGGCGTGCTGACGCTGGTGCTGGCCGTTCCGCCCCTTCGCGGCATCTTCCAGCTCGGGCCTCTGCACCTCGATGACCTGGCCATCTCCGCGGGGCTCACGGTGGCGCTGGTCGTGGGGCTCGTTCTCGCCGTGCGCGTCGGCGGGCAGACCCGGCGCGCTCCCACATCTGCTGCAATCCGGTGGCGCCTCTAGCGGGACCGGAGTCCGCGCCGGCCGTTGCCTGCCCGGCGGCGTGGCCGCTCGCCGTCGGGCCCGCGGAGGACCGCCGACAGCGCCCGGGCGCGCTCGCAGAGCCGGTGCGCGCCGGCGAGCATGGCCCTGCGCTCGCCCGGACGGAGCGTTCCCGCGAGGTCGGCCAGCCGCTTCGCCATCAGCGGGAGCAGCGCCTCGACCCTGCGCCGGCCGGCCGCGGTGAGGAGCACCCGCTGGGAACGCCGGTCGTCGGACATCGCTCTGCGCCGCACGAGCCCCTCTCGCTCCAGGGAGCGCAGCACGCCGGTCATGCTCGGCGGGGTGGTGCCGGCTCGGTCGGCGAGCTGGGCGGGTGTGAGCCCGCCCTCGGCCTCGAGCAGCTGGGCCAGCACGTGGCCTCGGGCGCTGGAGAGGCGCTGTGCGGCGTAGAACGCTTCGAAGGAGGCGGACATCTCCTCCGAGAACCGCCACAGGCACAGACACGTCTCGATGGCTCGAGCGTCTGTACCGGGGACGCGGGACATCAGGCGTCGTGCGGCCTCGTAGCGCTCGAGCGATGGAGGATGGCGAGGGAGGGCCAAAGTGACAAATCCCTTCGAGCAGTCAGGTTCCAGCGAGTCGTGGCAGGGGGATAATTAAGTTCCGTACGACCTGCTTGCCACGTTGCGCGCAGCCCATTATCGAGCGCTCGCAGTCGAGGTTCGAGGGAGACCGAGAATGGCCGATGCCGCGGTGGAACGGGCGCCGGAGCACGCTCAGGCGCGCGACGCCCAGAGCAAGGACGAAGAGGCGAGCACGGCCGCGAGGAAGCGTCGTGCGCTGCTGATCATCGGTGGCGTGGCCGGGGTGATCACCCTCGGGGTGCTTCTCTACGTGCTGCTGACCGTGGGCAAGGAGACCACCGACGACGCGCAGGTCGATGCGGACGTGGTGCCCCTCGCGCCGCACGTGAGCGGGCAGGTGGTTGCGGTTCCGGTGGTCGAGAACCAGGCGGTGAAGAAGGGCGAGGTCGTCCTCCAGCTCGACGATCGCGACTACCAGGCCCGGGTCGCTCAGGCGCAAGCGGAGCTGGAGAGCGTCAAGGCGCAGGCCCAGGCAGCCGATGCACAGGTCGCCGTGGCCGAGGCGTCGGCCCGCGGTGCGCTCACCCAGGCCGAGGCGAACCTCGTCGGCAGCAGCCGCTCGGTGTCCGGCGCGCGCGCCCAGCTCGAGCAGGCGCGGGCCACCCTGGCCAGCCGTCAGGCCGATCTGAAGCTCGCCCAGGCCAACATCGAGCGGGCCCGCGAGCTGCAGAAGGCGAACGCCATCCCCCAGCAGCAGTTCGATCAGACGCAGGCTCAATTCCTCTCCGCGGAGGCCGGAGTGAACGCGGCGCATGCGGCGGTCAGCGCGGCGGCGGATCAGCTCCGCCGGACCGAGGCGCAGGTGAACGAGGCCGAGGGCCGGGTGGTGGTGACCCGCCCGGTGGACGCGAGCATCGCGGCGGCCGTGGCCAACGCCGCTTACCAGCACGCGCGGGTCAAGAGCGCCGAGGCAGCGCTGGCGCTCGCCTCCCTCAACCTCGAGTGGACCCGCGTCCTCGCCCCGGACGACGGGACGGTGAGCCGGATCTCCGCGCACCCCGGGGCGCTGCTCTCCACCGGGCAGGCCGTGGCCCAGTTCGTGCCGGTGCGGAAGTACGTCACCGCGAACTTCAAGGAGACGCAGATCGGGAAGATGCATCCCGGACAACCCGCGGACGTGGGCGTCGACAGCTACGGCCGGACGCTGCAGGGGAAGGTGGAGAGCCTTTCCGGCGGCACTGGCGCGCGCTTCTCGCTCTTTCCGCCGGACAACGCCACGGGCAACTTCGTGAAGGTGTCCCAGCGCATCCCGGTGCGGATCACGCTGGACGCCGTGCCGTCCGGCATGGTCCTTCGCGCCGGCCAGTCGCTGGTGGTGACCGTGCACGTGAACCAGTGACCGACAGGTCCGGAGGTGTGCCCTTGATTCGACCGCTCATTGCAGCCGCGCTCGTCGCCTCGGCGGCGGCGCTGGCCGAAAGCCCGCAGACGCTCACCATCGACGATGCGGTGACCGAGGCCCTGCGGGTCAACGACCAGCTGAAGGCAGTGCGCTACCGCGCGGAGGGGGCCCAGGACACCGCCCGCAGCGCCCGGGGGCGGCTGCTGCCCGCGCTGACTGCCAGCGACACCTGGCAGCACTGGGATGGACCCTTCGTCATCTCCCTCGCCCCGCCGGGAACGCCGAGCTCGGGGGTGGTGGCCCGGAACATCAACACCAACGTCTTCACCGTCGCGGCGCAGCAGCCCATCCTCGGCCTGCTCCACCGCGAGCGAGACCTCAAGGCGGCCAGCGCCTCTGCGGACGCGAGCCGTGCCGACGAGGAGGACGCGCGCTCGCAGCTCGGCGAGCAGGTGCGGACCACCTACCTGCGTCTGTTCGGGGCGAGGACCGGCGTGGCCATCGCCGAGGCGAGCATCGAGCAGCTGCAGAAGCAGGTGCAGGACGCGCAGGCCCGGTACAACGCGGGCACGATCACCAAGGCCGACCTGCTCCGCTTCCGGACCGCGGTGGCCAACGCCGAGCAGCAGCGGATCCAGCAGGCGACGCTGGCGCAGACCTCGCGTCAGGCGCTGCTCACCTTGCTGGCCCGGAACCCCGAGGATCCGACGGTGGAGTTCGTCGAGCCGGTGGATCTCGAGAACCAGGCGGCGGCCCGGCTTCCGGAATCGGTCGATGAGCTGATCAACCGCGCGCTGAAGAACCGTCCCGAGGTCGCCCGGGCGCAGAAGGAAGCCGAGGCGGCACGGGCCAACGGCCAGGCACGGATGTGGGAGCTGCTCCCGGAGGTGGACGTCCAGGCCGCGTACAGCAACGTGCGGGGGCAGATCTTCCAGCCGGAGAACAGCTCCTTCATCGGGGTGGCGACCAGCTGGCCGTTCTTCACCTGGGGCACCCGGTGGTACGCGGCGCAGAGCGCGCAGCGACAGGCCGACGCCTCTGCCTCGCTTCTGGAGAACGCCCGGAAGCAGGTGGCATACGACGTGTCCAGCAAGGCCGCGCAGCTCGGGGCACAGTTCGTCGCGGTCCAGGTGGCGGAGACGGCCATCGCCAGCGCCGAGGAAGCGTACCGGGTGACGAGCGCGCAGGTGTCAGCCGGGACGGCGACCACGACCGACCTGCTCGACGCCCAGTCGGCGCTGACCACCGCGAGGGCGAACCTCGCCCGCGCGCAGTACGACCGCGCCATCGCCCGGGTCGCGCTGGACCGCGCCACCGCGCGCTGACCGGATGCCGGCCGACGCCCATCCCGAGGTGAGCTGGCGTCCCCGTCACAGCCCGTGGCTGGTGGGGCTGACGGTCACCCTGGCCACGTTCATGGAGGTCCTGGACACCAGCATCGCCAACGTGGCGCTGCCGCACATCGCCGGTGGCCTCTCGGCGAGCCTCGACGAGTCGACCTGGGTGCTCACCTCCTACCTGGTGTCCAACGCGGTGGTGCTGCCGATCAGCGCATGGATCTCCAGCCGGGTGGGGCGGAAGCGCTTCTACATGTCCTGCGTGGTGCTCTTCACCGTCAGCAGCTTTCTCTGCGGCTTTGCGCCGAACCTCCACTCGCTGATCTTCTTCCGGGTCCTGCAGGGCATCGGCGGTGGGGGGCTGGCCCCGAGCGAGCAGGGAATCCTCGCCGATACCTTCGAGCCGCGGCAGCGCGGGATGGGCTTCGCGATGTACGGGCTGGCGGTGGTGTTCGCCCCGGCCATCGGTCCGACGCTGGGCGGCTTCATCGTGGACCACGCCAGCTGGTGGTGGATCTTCTACATCAACATCCCGGTGGGCATCCTCTCGCTCATCCTCAGCTCGATCATGGTCGAGGACCCCCCCTGGCTCGAGCAGGAGAGGAAGGACTCTCGCGGCGTGCAGGTGGACTGGCTGGGGCTCGCCCTGGTCGGTGTGGGCTTCGGCTGCCTCCAGGTCACGCTGGACAAGGGGCAGCAGGAGGACTGGTTCAGCTCGCCGCTGATCGTGGTGTTCACCATGTTGACCGTCATCTGCCTGGTGGGCGCCGTCGCCTGGGAACGTGTGCACCCCAACCCGATCGTCAACGTGCGGCTGTTCAAGAACCGGAACTTCGCCACCAGCTGGGGGCTGATGTTCACCCTGGGGGCGGTGCTGTACGGGAGCACGGTGCTCATCCCTCAGTTCGTGCAGACGCTGCTCGGCTACAGCGCCGAGCGCGCCGGCATGGTGCTCTCACCTGGCGGTTTCACCACCATGGCCATGATGCCGCTGGTCGGCTTCCTCGTCTCCCGCGTGCCGGCGAAGTACCTCATCACCGCCGGCTTCGCGGGGCTGTCGCTGGCGCTGTGGCACATGACCAGCATCAACCTGGGGATCGATCCCAGGACTGCGACCATGTATCGGGTGTTCCAGGCGGCCTCCCTGGCCTTCCTCTTCGTGCCGATCAACACCGTCTCGTACATCGGCGTGCCGCGCGAGCAGAACAACCAGGTCTCCGGCCTCATGAACCTGGCGCGGAACATCGGGGGAAGCGTCGGCATCTCCTTCTTCGTCACCACGCTCGCCCGGCGCTCGCAGGTCTACCAGAACCAGCTGGTGGACCAGCTGACGACGTCCAACCCTGTGCTCCAGGAGCGGCTGGGGCTCCTGCAGCAGCTCTTCGGTGCCGCCGGTCCGGGCGACGCACTGCGCCGCGCGTACGGGGTGGTCTACATGATGCTCCAGCAGCAGGCCGCGGTGCTCGCCTACAAGCGGATCATCGAGGACCTGGCCATCGTCACCGCGATCTTCGTGCCGCTGATCCTGCTCTTCCTCAAGAGGAACAGGCCGGGCGCAGCCCCCGCCGGTGCGCACTGAGACGGCGCGTCGCTGGAAGCAGGCGCCGGGACGTCACAGGTTCGGTGGCCCTCCAGGAGGAACACCGATGATCGCTCGGGTGCTGACTCTGCTGCTCGGCCTCGCCATCGCCGCCACATCGGTTTGGGAGCCGCGTGGGTCCGAGGTGGCGACACACGACGTGGTGCTGGGGCTCCTGATCGCCGCGGCGTCCGTCGTGGCCATGGCGGTTCGGGGAGCGAACTACCTCTGCACCGCGCTGGCGCTGTGGATGTTCTTCTCCGGGATGGTGTACCCGATCGTCCCTCACATCTACATCGGGATCGTGGGCGGGACGCTGGTGTTCATCTTCTCGATGGTGCCCACCTCGGACCGGACGTTCTGGCCGTTCGGCCGGTCGGCTGCACCGGCGGCCTGAGGTAGCTCGGCTCGACCGTTGCGGTCCGGTCGGGGTCCCGCGGCTCGTCGCCGATGCTGCTCAGCGCTGCTCGGCGGGGAGCGTACCCGGGCGAAGGCGCGGGCGCGGCAGCCCGTTCTTCCGTCCGAAGAGAAGCGCATCGAGGGACGCCGTCCCTGCGCCGGCGACGAAGAGCCAGAGGAATCCCGCGAGGTACGTGAACTCCTCGAACGCGAGCAGCGAGCGGATCCCAGCGATCTCCGGACGTTTCGCGGTGAGAATGGCGACCACCATCGTCGCCATCAACGGGAGCGCGGCGACCCGGGTGAACAGCCCGAGGAGGATGAGCATCCCGCCCACGAGCTCGACCCCCGAGACCATCACCGCCTGGGCGGCAGGGAAGGGGATGCCCAGCTCGGTGAAGAAGCGCGTCACCTGCTCCAGGTTGTGCAGCTTCCCCCAGCCAGTGCCGAGGAAGACCGCCCCGAGCGACAGGCGTACGGCGAAAGGACCGAGCCAGGAGAAGCGGTCGAGGGCGGCGAGGGCGCGGGTGCGGAGGGCTTCGAGGCTCATCGGGGTGGGATTCCTGGTGAGAACGTACAGGATACGGCGGGCGCGCGAAGGCGGTTACGGCGGTGCGTGGAAGCCCCGTCGCCCGCTGTCAGGCGGGCCGGTCCGGATGTCGAAGGGTCGTCCATCGGTCGCAGCGCACCGTGACCGGGCGTCCGCCGTCTGCCCCCGTGGGAGTACAGCTCGCGACTTCCGTCAAGCAGGGGCAGGGTGAAGGTGCAATGACTGGGGAATGCTCCTCGACCGTTCCTCATTCGCGGCCATGCTCCTCTCGCTCGGCCTCACCCTGTCCGCCTCGGCCGCCGAGCCGGTCACCGTTCTCCGCGCGGCCCGCCTCTACGACGGCAAGGCCGATGTGGTGGTGACCCCCGGCGTGGTGGTGGTCTCCGAGGGCCGCGTCGTCGCCGCGGGCTCGAATGTCCAGGTTCCCCCCGGGGCCCGGGTCATCGAACTGGGCGACTCGACCCTCCTGCCCGGCCTCATCGACGCTCACACCCACCTGAGCTTCGAGTCCAGCCTCGACTGGAAGCAGGATCAGCTGGACTCCCTGAAGAAGCCCATCACCGAGCTGGCGATCCTCGCGACCGAGTACGCCCGGCGCACCCTGCTGGCCGGCTTCACCACCGTGCGTGACGTGGGATCGAGCGACCTCATCGATGTCGGGCTGCGAAACGCGATCAACGCGGGGAAGGTGCCCGGGCCACGCATGCTGGTGGCGGTGAACGCCATCGGTGCCCGCGGGGGCCACTGCGACCCGACCGGCGGCTTTCGCCCAGAGCTGCTGAAGGAGCCCGGACCGGAGCAAGGCGTGGGCAACGGGCCGGACCAGATCCGCGCGGCGGTTCGCTTCGACACCAAGCACGGCGCGGACGTGATCAAGACCTGCGCCACCGGTGGGGTCCTCTCCGAGGCGGACAAGGTCGATTCACCGCAGCTCACGCAGGCCGAGATCGACGCGCTGGTGGACGAGGCCCATGCGCTGGGCCGGAAGACCGCGGCCCACGCCCACGGGGCCGAGGGGGCCAAGCGCGCCATCCGCGCGGGCATCGACTCCATCGAGCATGGCTCGTTCCTGGACGAGGAGGCCTTCGAGCTGATGCGGAAGAAGGGAACCTACTTCGTGCCCACGCCGCTGCCCTGCATCATGCAGCGGCTGCGCGAGGCGAAGGCACCGGCGAACATCCTCGAGAAGGCGGCCGCGGCCGACGGACGGGCGCAGGAGACGCTGAAGCGCGCGGTTGGCAAGAACGTCCGCATCGCCTTCGGCAGCGACGCGGCGGTGTGTCCGCACGGAACGCAGCTCAACCAGTTCGCCATCTTCGTCCGGGCAGGAATGAAGCCGCTCGCGGCGATTCGCTCCGCGACCTCGGTGGATGCCGCGCTCCTCGGAGTGTCCGACCGGGGAACGCTAGAGGCCGGGAAGCTGGCGGACGTGGTCGCGGTACCAGGCGATCCCTCGCGCGACATCGCGGTCATGGAGCGGCTCTTCTTCGTGATGAAGGGCGGCACGGTGGCCCGGAACGACCGCGCCGGTGTCGCCACCGGGGGAACCGGGACCGTCGTCACCGGGAACTGACCGAGTTCCGGGCCCCCGTGGGCGCTGACCGCGCGTCGACAGTCCGGGCAGCGACCCCTAGTGATTCGCGGAACATCAGGGTTGAAGCCCGAGCCATGGACGAGGACCTCCAGTCGATGACCCGGGAGCAGCTCGTCGCCGAGGTGAAGCGCCTGCGTGCCGGGATCCGGGCACACCGGGACTCCACCGCGCACGAGCTCTGCTGGCACCATCCCCAGCTCTGGGGTCTGCTGCCCGAACGCTCGGATCCGCTTCCCTCTGTCCCCGAGTGGCCCCAGTTCCTCCGGGGGTGCATCCGGTATCGCCAGTCGCTCGACCGCGAGCTCCCCGACGCGCAGCGCACCGCCGAGGAGCTCGATGCCGGCGAATAGCCCCTGCGCGGGCCCGAGAATTGGCCGATGCTCTTCGAGGCGCTGATCGCGCCCGCCACCGCCCGGG
>DASROG010000060.1:0-4008 GCA_035646995.1 Myxococcaceae bacterium | reverse complement strand
GTCGAGCTTCAGCGGATCGATCTTCTTGTAGCCCAGGCCCGCGGCAGCGGCGATCACCTCCGAGATCTTGTCCTGGTCCAGCGTCCGCCCGCCTGGCAGCGGGACCTGGAACGCCGCCACGACCTCGATGGGCGACACGGTGTAGCGGGCCTCGTCCTTGTCCGCGCCCACCTGTTTCAGCACCCGCGCCCGCGCGGCCTGCTCCTTGGTGCGCACGTCCTGGGCCTGGCTGGGCGTCAGGAGCTTGGCCTGGACCAGCGCATTGAGGACGAAGCTCAGGGTGAAGTCGGCGCTGGTGCGCGCCACGGCGGCCTGGGTCATGGGGCGAGGCCGGAGTCTACCCCTCGACGGCCCGCACCGCCGCTTCCACCCACTCCGGAGGCGTGGGCGCGGTGGCGACGGCCGCCGGCTCCCAGCCGTGCGCCCGGAGGGCGGCGGCCGTGGTCGGCCCCACCGCCACCGCCCGGACCCGCGCGACGAGTGCTCGCGCCCCGGGGAGCCCGAGGAAGGCCTCCACCGTGCGCGGGGAACCGAAGAGGACGCACCGCGGCGGATGCGCGACCACCTTCTCCCAGCCCTCGGGCGCCGAGCCCGCCGGACGCGAGCGGTAGGCCGCCACCCGTTCCACGGCGACCCCGGCGGCCCGGAGCCCCTCCTCGAGCGACCGTCGCCCCTGCTCGGCGGCCGGCAGGAGCACCGCCTCCGCCGGCTGGAGCCGCGGGAGCAGCGCCTCGGCCAGCCCCTCACCGGTGGACACGCTCGCCACCAGCGTGGGCTCGAGGCCGTGCGCGCCGAGCGCCGCCGCAGTCCCCGGCCCCACCGCGGCGAGCTTCCGCGTCCGGAGAACGTCGACCGTCCCTGCGGTGCGCGCCGCCTCCACCAGCGCGGTCACCGCGCGCTCGCTGGCGAAGGCCACCCAGGCGAAGCGCGGCAGCAGCTCCGCCGCAGCCTGGAGCGGGCGCGGGTCGGTGGGTGGCTCGAGCTCGAGGAGGGGGACGGCGAGGACGTCGGCGCCCTCGTCCTCGAGGAGGAAGCAGATCTGCTCCGCGCGCTCCCGAGGCCGCGGCACCAGCACCCGGACTCCGGCGAGCCGCTGCCGCTGTCCGGCTGGGCTCACGACGGCGTGCCCTCCGGAGCACGCCCCATCCGCCCCGTCCGCTCAGGCACCGGAGGGCGCTCCGGCGTGGGCGTCGAGCAGCGCCCGGGCCCCCCGGCGGAGCAGCTCCTCGGCCAGCTCCTTCCCCAGCGCGCGAGCGCGGGCCGCCGGACCGCGGAGCTCGGCACGCACGACCTCGCTCCCGTCCGGTGCGCCCACCAGCCCCCGGACCCAGAGCTGGTCCCCTTCCAGGATTGCATGCGCGGCGAGTGGCACGGTGCACCCGCCCTCGAGCTTCTCCAGAAAGGCCCGCTCGGCGTCGATCGGCACCCGGGTCGGACGGTGCTCGAGCGACGCCAGCAGAGGCCGGTGTGCGCTGCCCTCGGCGCACTCCAGCGCCAGCGCCCCCTGCCCCACCGCCGGGAGCATCACCTCCGGTGGAAGCAGCTCGGTCACCCGCTGCTCCAGCCCGAGCCGGCGCAGCCCCGCCAGCGCGAGGATGGAGCCGCTGAGGCCTTGCTCCTCGGTCTTCCGCAGCCGCGTGCCCACGTTCCCCCGGAGCGACACCACCTCCAGGTCCGGCCGCAGCGCCCGCAGCTGGCAGGCCCGGCGCAGCGAGGAGGTCCCCACCCGTCCGCCCCTGGGGATGTCCGCGAACCGGAGCCCCCCCGGGCTCACCCAGGCGTCGCGAGGGTCCTCCCGCTCCGGAACGGCCGCCAGAACGAGTCCGGGCGGGAAGCTGCTGGTCACGTCCTTCAGGCTGTGCACCGCGAGGTCGGCGCGTCCGTCGAGCAGCGCGGCCTCGATCTCCTTCACGAAGAGGCCCTTGCCGCCGATGCGGGAGAGCGGGCCGTCCAGCATCCGGTCCCCTTCGGTCGACAGCTCGACCAGCGTCACCTCGATTCCCGGAGAGCGCGCCCGGAGCTGCCCGGCGACGTGGTGCGCCTGCCACAGCGCGAGCGGGCTCTTCCGGGTGGCGATGCGGAGGGGCATCAGCCCTCGTTTGCCTTGCGGGGCGTGCCATCCAGCCCGAACAGCTCGGCGGCGGCGTCGACCAGCTCGCTGTCGCCGGGCTGCACCGCGCGGAGCTTGGCCGTGGGCTGGTGGAGCATCTTGTTCACGATGGCCGAGGTCATCGCCTCGATGACCTTCACCTGCTCCGGGCTCAGGGGGGCGGGGAGATTCCCGATCGCCCGCTCCAGCTCGGCCCTCCGGATCTGCTCGGCGCGCGCCCGGAGCTGCGCCAGCACCGGGACCTGCTCGCGCACCGCGCGCTGCCGGATGTAGCGAGCGACCTCCTCGGCCACCAGCACCTCGGCCCGGGCCGCGGCGGCCGCGCGGGCGGCCTGGTTCTCGTCGATGACCCTCTGGATGTCGTCGACGTCGTAGGCGTAGACGCCGTCCAGAGTGTGCACGTCGGGGTCCACGTCCCGGGGCACGGCCAGGTCCACCACGAACAGCGGGCGGTGCTTCCGGGGCTTGAGCACCCTCGCCACGTTCTCCCGGGTGACGACCGGCGTGGGCGACGCGGTGGTGCAGACCACCACGTCGGCCAGCACCAGGCTCTCCTCGATCTGCTCGAAGAGAACCGCCCGTCCCTCGAGGGTGGCGGCGAGCGCCTCGGCCCGCTCGAAGGTGCGATTGGCCACCAGGACCTTCGAGGCCCCCGCCGAGACCAGGTGCTTCCCGGCGAGCTCGCCCATCTCCCCGGCGCCGATCAGCAGCACCGTCTTCCCTTCGAGGCCGTCGAAGATGTGCCGGGCCATCTCCACCGCCGCGGAAGCCATGGAGGTCGCGGCCCGCCCCAGCTCGGTCTCGGTGCGGACCCGCTTCGCGCTCCCGAAGGCGGCGGCGCAGATCCGGGCCAGCTCGCCCCGGGCGGCACCGAGCTGCTGGGCCTGCTCGAAGGCGTCCTTCACCTGTCCGAGGATCTGCGGCTCGCCCAGCACCATCGAATCCAGGCTCGCCGCGACGCGGAACAGATGGAGCACCGCCGCCTCGCCGTGATGCGAGTAGAGGTACGGGGCGAGATCGTCTCCGGCGGCGCTGGCCAGCGCGGTCCGGGTCCGGTCCTGGAGGTCCGCGCCGGGGCCGACGACGTAGAGCTCGACCCGGTTGCAGGTGGAGACCAGCAGGGCCTCCGCCGGATCCTGGGCCATCACCTGGAGCAGCTCGGTCTGTCGGCTCTCGGGCAGCACCAGCCGCTCCCGCACGTCCACCGGGGCGGTGTGATGCGACAGGCCCACGCACACCAGGGGCGGGCTCATCGGGTCACCCAGGGGCCGTAGCGGGTGAAGAACGAGACCACCAGGACGCCGAAGCCCGCCATGGTGAGCAGCGCCACCCGGCGGCCGCGCCAGCCGGCGAAGATGCGCGCCTGGAGCTGCACCCCGAAGGCGATCCAGGCGACCACCACCGCGAGCTCGGCGGCGCTCCACCGCTGCTCCGGGCGCATCCGGGCCTGCACCCACGCTCCGGTGAGCAGGGTCAGCGACAGGGCGATGAAGCCCCAGGCGACGAGCCGACGGTTCAGGTCGTCGAGCAGCTCGAGCGACGGGACCCGCCGGAAGATGGGACCGAAGCGCTTGCCCTTCAGCGTCCGCTCGGCCACGAGGTACACGCCCGCCACCGCGGTGGCCACGCCGAACACCGCCAGGCCGGCGAGCGCCACCGCGATGTGCACCGGGAGCAGCGGCTGACGCAGGCCCGCGGACAGCTCGGGGCCCGGCATCTCCATCCACAGGCTGGGCACCAGCACCGCCACCGCGGCCGGAGAGAGGAAGGCGCCGAGCAGCGCCGCCCGCGCCCGCAGGTCGACCACCAGGAACACCGCGACCAGCAGGAACGCGAGCAGGCTCACCACCTGCCCGAACCCGCTCGGCATCCAGCGTTGCGCGGACAGCACCAGCACC
>DASROG010000059.1:0-3715 GCA_035646995.1 Myxococcaceae bacterium | reverse complement strand
CCTCGTAGCAGCAGACGCCGATGCACGGCCTGCGACGCTGAGCGCTTCTTCTCGCACCGCAGGGACCGGGGTGGGACGGGCCGCCACCTTGCGTTCATCGCACCGGGCGCCCTTTCTTGACCCTCCTCGAACGCGGTCCGTAGACTCGGGAAATCCCTCGTGTTCCCGTGCTCCGCGTCCGTCCTTCGACCGTCCTGACGCTGCTCGTCCCCTGCGCGATGGGCTGTGCCTCGGACGCCGCGAGCAAGAGCGAGGTGCGGACGCTCCAGTCCTCGGTGAAGCAGCTCCAGGACGAGAACCTCCGGCTGCTGGAGCGCGTCCAGGCGCTGGAGACCGAGCGAGCCGTGGCCCGCGCCCAGCAGCAGCCCCTCGGGCCGCTCCTGGCCGGCGCGCCCTCGTCCACGCCGACCGGCGCCGAGGTGCCCAGCCTCGCGGTGGTGAAGCTGAAGCCGCGGGCCGACCGCGCACCGCCCCTGGACGTGCACACCCCGGTGCAGGAGCCAGACGCGGAGATGGTCGCGGTGGTCGGCCGGTCCGCGCCGCAGGGCAACGACGCCCCCGACGCCACCCAGCTCGACGGTGAGTTCGCCCAGGCGCAGGAGGCGCTGCGCACCGGAAACCTCGACCGCGGGGTGGAGCGGATGACCCGCTTCGCCGACGCGCACCCGAAGGATCCCCGCGCCGACGACGCCCTCTACCTCGCCGCGCTCGGCGAGCTCGGCCAGGACGAGCCGGCGCGGGCGGCGAAATTGCTCGAGACCGTGCTCCAGCGGTATCCGGCCGGAGACGTGGTCCAGCAGGCGATGCTCAAGCTGGCCGAGTGCCGGATGCGCCTGAAGCAGCCCACCGAGGCGCGTGCCCTGCTCGCGCGGCTCGTGAACTCCTTCCCCGGGACGCCGGCGGCCACCGAGGCCCAGGCGCGCCTGGCCCGAATTCCGAGGACACCCTGATGAGAGCGCCGTTCTTGCTGCTGTGCCTCGCCGTGACCGCCGCCCGGGCCCAGGCACCCGGCGGCGGGAGCTCCGAGGTCGAAGGCACCGAGGTGAAGCCCCCCGCGCCGCAACAGCCGCGCGCGCCCGGGCCGGGAGAGGTGCAGACCGCACCGCCCGAGGCCCCCTCGCAGGTCCACACCGTGGAGAAGGGCGACACCCTCTGGGACCTGTCCAGCAAGTACCTCGGCACCCCGTGGTACTGGCCGAAGGTCTGGTCCTACAACCCGCAGATCGCCAACCCGCACTGGATCTACCCGGGCAACCAGGTGCGCTTCTACCCCGGCAACGGTGAGGAGACGCCCGCGCGCGCCGAGCAGGTCGCCGGCGAGGAGGACGAGCTGCAGGCCGGGCAGGCCATCGAGGGCGACGACGACGTCCAGATGGTCCGTCTCCCGGTGGAGGCCAAGACCCGCGAGATCGTCCTCAAGGACGGCTTCGTCACCCCGAACGAGATCGATGCCGCGGGCACCCTGGTGGCCAGCTACGCCGAGTCGGAGATGCTCTCTCCGCCGGACGTCGTCTACCTCGAGTTCAAGGACCGGAGCGCGGTCCAGGTCGGCGCGAGTTACCTCGTGTACCGGACGGTCGGGAAGGTCCACCATCCCCGCACCGGGAAGTTTCTCGGGTACCAGACCCAGGTGCTCGGCACGGTGAAGGTGAACCGCACCAGCGACCCGAAGGTGCGCGCGACGATCGAGAAGTCGTTCGACGAGATCGGCCGCGGCGCCCGCATCGGACCCGCGCGGGAGCGGCTCTTCGAGACCGTCTCCCCGGTGGCCAACGCCGTCTCCCTGCAGAACCTCACCGTGGTGGCGCAGCTGGAGACGTCGCTCACCATGGCCGGTGAGCAGGTGCGCGTCCTGATCGACGCCGGGAGCGCCCAGGGCGTCCAGGTCGGCAACGTCTTCACCGTCATCCGCCAGGTGGACCCCATCCTGTCCAGCGTGGGAGTCGACCCGAGCGCCAACCAGGACCTGAGCCTCCCCGTCGAGGAGGTTGGCCGGTGCATGGCCGTCGACGTCCGCGAGGCCGTCACCACCTGTCTGCTCCTCCGCTCCTTCCGCGAGGTGGTGGCTGGGGACCGCGTCGAGCTCCGCGCTGCGGGACCCCAAACTGCCGGAATCACTAAGTAAAGTGACCTTCCGGAGGAGGTCTCCGGGGGGCCCCTTGCTTGACCCGGTGGGAGCAGGCGCTTATGTCTCGCCGCCGCTTCCGGCCGGTCCCTCCACTTCTATATAGGTGGCCCAGGACTGGCAGGGGGCGTGCCCGCAATGGACACCCAACCCCTCCCCAACGCAGAACGTGACGCGCTCCTGGCCCTCTGGGCCGTGCCGGGCATCGGGAGCATCGGTCTTGGCGGGATGCGCCGGTGGGCCGCCGGGCGCTGGGCGGACCTGCTGGATACCCCGGCCCGCGACTGGGTGGACGGCTTCCCGGCGAGCGAGCTGGTGCGGGCGCGGATCCGCGCTGCCGGCTCGCTTCGCGCCGTCGCCGACGAGGTGCGCGAACGGGCGGCGCGGGGGCAGATGCAGGTGCTCCATCGGGGAGACCCCGGCTACCCCGAGCGACTGGCCGAGGTGCGCGATGCCCCTCCGGTCCTCTTCATGCGCGGCACGGTGGCGCGCCCGCGGCGGCGGCTCGCGCTGGTCGGCACCCGCCACCCGGAGCAAGGCTACCTCCGGCACGCGCGGGCGTTCGCCGCCGCCGTGGCGGGCGCCGGGGCCGGCGTGGTGTCGGGCGCGGCGGCGGGGGTGGATCGGGCCTGCCATCTGGGAGCGCTCGACGTCGGAGGCCAGACCTGGGCCTTCCTCGGCTCGGCGCTGGACATGGTGGACCCCGCGCAGGCCCGCCTCGTGCCGCTGATCCTCGATGGAGGCGGGGCGGTGTACAGCGAGCTGCCTCCGGGAATCCGGGCGAGCAAGCAGACGTTTCCCCGGCGAAACAGACTCATCTCCGGTGCATCGGATGGCGTTCTGGTGCTCCGGGCAGGGAGGCGCAGCGGCGCGATGCACACCGTGGCCGCTGCCCGGGTACAGGGCCGGCCCATCCTCGCCTGTCCAGGCGAGACCTGGGCGGAGGCGGCGCTGGGCTGCAACCTGCTCGTGGCGCGTGGGCTGGCGCGGCTCTGCATCGGTCCAGCCGAGGCGCTCCGCGCGGTGGGTCTCGACGGGACCGCGCCCGTCCCCGGTGACCTGGAGCCGCGGGAGATGCCCGGGCTGTCCGCCGCGGCGGCACAGGTCTACGCGCTGCTCGACCGGCAGCCGCGCGAGGTGGAGGAGCTCGAGGAACGCTCCGGGCTCGATCCGGGCGGAGCGGTGAGCGCGCTGTGCGAGCTGGAGCTTCTCGGGCTGGCGGTGCAGGGCCCTGGAAGACGGTACCAACGGGTATGAGGAGAGAGATGCCGACGACACGGACCAAGAAGGCCGACACCGGGGGCGCCCGGGCCGAGAAGGCGAAGGAGCCGCTCGCCCGAAAGGCAGCGCCAGCGGTGAAGGCGAGGAAGGCCGCTCCGGCGAAGACCGCCGCGAAGAAGCGGACCCTCGCCGTGGTGCACGCCGACACGACGCCCGGTCCCCGCCGCGCCGGCCGCTACCTGGTGGTGGTGGAGTCCCCGGCGAAGGCGAAGACGATCAAGAAGTACCTGGGCTCGGGCTACGCGGTGAAGGCGTCGGTGGGCCACGTGAAGGATCTGCCCAAGAGCAAGATGGGCATCGACGTGGAGC
>DASROG010000058.1:0-11849 GCA_035646995.1 Myxococcaceae bacterium | reverse complement strand
GGATTCCCACCAGTGACACCGCGAGGAACACTGCAGCGACGGCCTTGATCGAGCGCTTCTTCTCCATGGCACCTCTCCTTGCTGGACGGCGGGTTCATCCGGTCCAGTGGAAGGTGCCCGGGCGTTATCGCACCGGCCCCGGAGAGCGGCCCCGCGCGGCCTCCAGCGCGTCCTCGAGGCGGTCGTTTCCCCAGTACATCTCGCCGGCCACGAGGAAGGTGGGCGCGCCGAAGATGCCCAGCGCCCGCGCCCGCTCCACCTGCGCCCGGAGCTTCGGCTTCTCCTCCGCCGATTGAACCCGAGCCAGAATGGCTGCCGCCGGCAGCGACAGGGACTCGAGCACCTCGCGCACCGCTTCCAGGGTGGAGATGTCCCGGTCCTCGGCGAAGTTCGCCCGCGCCATCGCCCGGCAGAAGGGATGCATCCACGGATCGTCCCGGCCCAGCAGCGCCACCCGCACCGGAAGGACCGTGTTCTGCGGGAAGCGGGCGGGCTTCCGCCAGGGCAGCCCGTACTTGGCGGCCTGACGCTCCATGTCCTTCCAGACGTAGGCGCCCTTCTCCTTCTGGAGGACGAACGGTGAGCTCTTCCAGCCGAAGGCCTCGAAGATGGGCCCGAGGAGGAACGGTTCCCACCGCACCTCCACGCCGGCCTCCTCCGCCAGCGCGTCGATGCGCATCAGGGTGAGATAGCTGTAGTTGCTCGCCAGGTCGAACCAGAGCTCCATTGCGTGCCTCGCTTCAGCGGAAGGTCACCAGCACTCGCGCCTCGATGCTCTGCCGGGGCGGCGCATCGGCAGGCACCGCCGGATGGTCGAATGCGGCGTGAGGGACGAACCGGGCGACTTCCAGGTCCGAATCGTACTGCTTGAAGAGCAGCACCTCGTCTCGCCTCATCTCGGACACGTACGACCACCGGTGCTCGGGGCGGTAGCGGACCAGGGAAATCTCCCCGGTGCGCCCGGGGTACCGGAGCTCCGTCGCGACCAGGTCCCCCGGGCGCACGCTCCTGGCGTCGCAGAGGGCGAGAGGCGTGTCGAGCACCGGGGCCGGGCCGATGGACCTCCAGACGTTCACGATGGCGAAGCGGCCGGGATCGGGTCGCCCCTGCAGCACCTTCCCGTACCGGCTGGCCCCCGAGCCCTCGGTGTAGTCGACGTGTACCCGTCCCGCCGGCCTAGCGAAGGGGCCGCTCCGGCCGCCGAGGGTCATGGGAGGCCGCCCGGGCTCGCAGCGGCGGAGCAGGGTGTCGAAGACGTGCGCCGTCGCGCCTCCGGTGGCACTGAGGACCAGCTCCACCAGCTCCGGGACGTACCGCGACTCCACCTCCTCCTCGTCGAGGAAGTCCCGGACCGAGGAGGGGGCGTGCCACAGCTCGAATCCGTTCCGCTCCAGATCGAGAAACCCGGCACCATCCCGGGCGTCGTGGATCAGGACCGGGCGGGCCACGTACTCGCAGTTGTCGGCCGGCATCCCCGGCGGAGGGAGGCCCACGTAGCTGAAGGGGACATCAGGACAGCTGGCGAGATACAGGAGCGGGGCGATGACCGACGCCGGACGCGGCCGCTCTCCCTTGGTGAATTGCGCGATGCTCGGGTCCATGGGCCTCTTCAGTACGCAGCCGCCGACCGGAGCTCCAATGCCGTGTCGGGCCGGTTCGCATGCGGAGCGGGAATGCCACCCCGCCTCCTGAACCTCCCGCCCCTGGAGCTGTTCCGGGGCTTCGTCGCCGTGGGACGGGCCCTGAACGTCACCGCCGCCGCGCGCGAGCTGGCCATCACCCAGCCGGCCCTCAGCCGGCAGATCCACGCCCTGGAGGACGCGCTGGGGTGCGCGCTGTTCGTCCGCCGGCACCGCAGCCTGGAGCTGACGCCGGAGGGGACGCGCCTGTTCCGCACCGCGGACGCCTGGCTCGATCAGCTCGGCGAGGCCATCGAGGCGCTCCGGCCGGTCGACCCGAGCTCGGTGGCCGTCACCACCTCCACCGGGTTCGCCGCGCTCTGGCTCCTGCCCCGGCTGGGCGAGCTCCAGGTCAGCCACCCCGACGTGGACCTGCGGGTGGTGGCCAGCAACCGGGTGCTCGACCTGGAGCGCGAGGCCATCGACCTCGCGGTGCGCTACTGCCCGACCGAGCGCGCGCCCTCGGGCGCGGTCCGGCTGTTCGGCGAGGAACTGCTCCCGGTGTCCAGCGTCCCGGTGGACCTCGACGACCCGGCGAAGCTCGGGAAGGCGGTTCTCCTCGACTACGACGACCCGACACATCCGCTGCTCCACTGGGCCCACTGGCTCAAGGCATCGGGCGCGTCGCGGCCGAGGCCCGGCCGGGTCCTCCGCTTCACCCAGTACGAGCAGGCCATCCACGCTGCGCTGGCCGGCCACGGGGTGGCGCTCGGGCGGCTGGCGCTGGTGCGCTCCTTCCTCGCCTCCGGACAGCTGGTGGCCGCGACCGGGCGGGGGCCGCTGCCCATCGAGTACGGGTACTGGCTGGTGTCGCGGAGCCGGCCTCTGGGGAGCAACGCGGGAAGGGTTCGGGCGTGGATCCTCTCCCGGGCGTCGGAGGAAGCGAAGGAGTGAGCGCGACCCTGGCGAGCCTGCTCACCCTCCGCTCGCGACGCGGGCTGCTCGCGCGCATCGAGCGGCGCACGCCCGGCCACGGCTGAAGAGCGCGCGTGCACCGCCAAAAAAAAGGCGGTTCGCCGACGAGTTGGGGGGGACCCCGGGGCGAGCCGACCTGTGACGGGCGGTTGCTTTCCCACTTTCCGGCCGTCGACCGCGGTTCCAATGCCTGGGGGCCGCAGAGGTTAGGCCGCGCACCGCACGGGCAGCCGGGTGGCGGCAAGCGAGGGGCATCGAGCCTCCGGCGCGGGCGTACACGGCGCACCCCGATGCCGACGCGACCGGGGTGCGCCTCTCCCCCGTGGCCCAGGCGACCGAACGTCCTTCAGACCGGTTGCGTGTGGCGGGAGCTCCGCGGTCAGCTCGGGAACGATGCTGCGCGCTGCTCTCACCTCGCTCGTGCTCGTCCTCGCCGGCTGCGCGACCGCGAACGCGAACGCGCCGCCTCCCTCGGCGGTGCTGCTGGAGGCGCCCCAGGAGCGTTGCGAGCCGCTCGGCGTGCTGGCGGTCCGGATGTCCACGGAGCTGCTGACCTCCGAGGACGCGCTGCACGCCTCCGCCCTGAACGAGCTCCGCCGGCGCGCGGGAGTGCGCGGGGCCACGCACCTCGTCGTCGCCCGGACCTCCAGCCCGGGAAGCATGACCTACGTCAGCACCGCGGCCGCCTCGGGGCTCGCTTATCGGTGCCCCTCGCCGGGCTGATGCGCCTCACTCGGCACATCGTGCGACATTCGTAAACGGATTGTCACCAAGCAAGGGCTGGAGAAATCCGCTCTCGGCGGCAAGTGTGCTCGGTCGGCCTCGGGCCTGGGGCACGAGCCACACCTGCCCACATCGTCGTGATTCCTTCGTGCTTCGGTCGACGCGTGTGAGGGTCCGCGGTCCACAACGAACCCGGGCGGTCCCCACGCCGTCCGATCACGGGATGGCATGACGACAACACGATCCTCGACGACGACCGCCGCCGTTCTCTCCCTGTTCCTCGCCGCAGCCTCTGGCTGCGGTCCCTCCGGCGCCGACGATGGCGCGGAGAGCTCCGAGATCGGAACCGATACCGCGGCGATCGACTCCTCGTTCCTGCCCAAGCAGTTCCAGACCCGCTGGGCGCCGGGCATCCCCGGCGGCGTGCCGGGTGACAACGACCCGGTCCGCCCCGCCACGGTGTGGCTCCCGGCGGGGAATCCCTACGGAGGCTATTCGGTGAACCCCGCCCTCACCGGGCAGGGCAACGCCGCAGCCTTCACCAGCGCCATGCAGGCGGCGATCAACTCCGCCGGGGCGGCCGCCACCCCGAGCAGCCGCAAGATCGTCCTCCTCAAGGCCGGCACTTATTACGTGAATCCACAGTCGCTTCCCAACAAGGGCGGACGGGTTGGCCTCTACGTCACCGTGGACAACGTGACCATCCGCGGCGAGGGCGCCGACCGGACTCGCCTGGCGGCCAACGGCACCATCCCCGATTACGGCACGGTGGTGCTCTTCGGCCACCGGGGTGGTTTCTCCGACGCCGACTTCCGCGTGACCGCCGTGACCGGCAACGCCTGGATGAGCACCAACACCATCCCGGTGGCCGACGCCAGCCGCTTCGCCGTGGGCGACGTCATCACCATCGACATGCAGGACGGCCCGGCGACGAGCGTCGGGAGCGTCCAGCTGAACGCCGGATTCCTCTGGTTCTACGACGGCGAGTACTTCAAGCGGCAGCCCTCCTTCTCCTGGGCGGGGCCGAGCACCGGGGCGCCGGGGGTCAACGTCGGCGACCTGTCGAGCGCGAACGCCGCGGCGGTGAACGCCGTCCCGCGCTGGCGCTCGGTGATGCAGACCGGCGAGATCACCGCGATCAGCGGAAACACCCTCTACCTGAAGGACCCGCTGGTGAAGGACTTTCTCCAGTGGCGCTCACCGCAGGTCTGGCGAGTGGTGCCAAAGGACAATCGATCGGTGTTCCTCGGCAACCGCTGGTCGGGCATCGAGAACATCGCCGTGGCCGGCGGCAACAACCAGTGGGGCTTCCCCGGCGGGACCATCGCCTTCAGCTACATGTCCTACGCCTGGGCGAAGAACGTGGAGGCGGACGGTTCGCGCGGATCCGACTCGGCTCACCCCGGAAAGGACGGCTACAACATCGGGCTGGGGCGCTGCTATCGCTGCGTCATCCGTGACTCGTACGTGCACGACTCCCGGGACGAGAACCCGGGTGGTCAGGCCTACGGGATCGTGATCGGCACCGGCAGCTCGGCGAGCCTGGTGGAGAACAACATCTCCATCAACAACAACAAGCCGGTGGCGTCCATCGCCAGCGGCGGCGGGAACGTGATCGCCTACAACTACGTGGACAACGCGGTGATCTGGAACTCGCCGGGCTGGCAGGAGAACGCGATCGACGACAGCCATGGCGCCTTCACCCACCACGACCTGATCGAGGGCAACTGGACGCCCAACATCGGCTCCGCGACCACGCACGGCAACTCCGGCTGGCACGTCCACTTCCGCAACTACGCCACCGGAAGGAACTCCTCCGGGAACGTGACCGGCAACCTGCGCGCGGTGGGCGTGGACGCCTGGACCCACGACAGCGCCTTCGTGGGCAACGTGCTCCGCGGGGGCAACGTCTACGAGACCAATCCCTCCTCCCGCAGCGGGACGCCCATCTTCGCCCTGGGCAACAACTTCATGTCTGGCGGGAACTGGGACAACGGATACGCCAAGGCTCACCTCTGGCGCGACGGGAACTGGGACTCGGTGAACGGCCGGACCGTCTGGGCGACCGGGGCGAGGACGCTCCCGCCCTCGCTCTACCTGAGCGGCAAGCCGGCCTTCTTCGGAAGCCGGGCGTGGCCCTGGGTGGATCCGCTCACCGGCGCGGTGGGAACGCTCCCGGCCAAGGCGCGGTACGACGCGCGCACGCCCAACGTCGTGCCCTGAACTGCTCGAGGGGAGCGACCGGAGCATCGCCTCCGGTCGCTCTCGCACCGCACCTCAGCCGGGCTCAGCCCCCCGCACCAGGGGGACGCCCGAGGAAGCGCGCAGGAGCGCGCCAGCGTCCAGGCTCAGCCTGCGGGCGCGGGGCCGCCGAGCTCCCGACGGAGGGCGGCGCGCACGTCCTCGATGCGCACCCGGTGGTCCGCGGCCTTGAACACCACCTTGTCGCCTCGGCGGATGACCAGCCCGTGGCTCTCGAACCCGAGCGCGCGCACCTGCTCGGGAGCCCCCGGCGCGAGGTGCTCCACGGTGCTCACCCGCACCCTCGGACCGAACTCGCTCGGAAGCCCGCTCACGGCGGACCGCACCTGCGCGCAGACGCCTCAGTCGCGCAGGTACCAGTAGGTCACCTCCAGCGGAGGCTCGGGGCGGCTACACCCCAGCGCCAGCAGCAGGAGGAGCCCCGCCCGCGCCGTCAGTTCTGCGTGGCGTAGAAGTAGTTGAGACACATCTCGTCCGTGGTCTTCTCGCCCCAGACCACCGCGCTTCCGGTGGGGTTGTCCCAGGTGCAGCTGAGGCTGAGCTGGGTGCCCACGGTGAGCGGCACCGGGCTGCTGAAGAAGTACGACTGCTGCCAGTGGAAGTCCCAGGAGGGGATGTCGACCAGACAGCCGTCACCGGCCTTGACCGTCACCCGCCGTCCCTTGGTGTGCATGTGGGGGATGACTCCCCAGAGCACACCGTTCGCCGGAGAGGCGATCTGGAAGGTCGAGGTGTAGCCGGTCGCGCCCGCCGGGATGCTGAAGCCGAGGTTCGCCATCGGGAGGATGGCCGCGGGCTTCGCCACCAGGCCGGGCGCGAGCTGCATCCGGACCTGGGTGGTGTCCGGCGCCGGCGCCCCGGCCAGCAGGTTGTAGTGGACCTGCATCACCACCACCTCGCCGGCCTTCATCGCGATGCCCGTGCCCTCGGGGAAGCGGGTGGCCTGCGTTCCGGGGACCCAGCCCCCGAGCAGCCGCGGGGTGCCGCTCGTTCCCGGTCCACCGAAGCAGGTCCAGCCCGGGTCCGGATCTGCGGCGTCGGCGAAGAGCGCATCGAGCGAGCTGGCGGCGAAGAGAAGCACGTGATGCACCAGCTTCCGCTGCCCGGGGGCGACGTCCACGCCGATCAGGAACCGATCCTCGGTCAGCCCGGGGCTCAGCCGGAAGCAGTGGTAGTCGTCGGTCAGGGAAGACTTCTGGCTGTACGGCTGATCCGGGGCGAGCGTGAGGTCCACCCAGGGCAGCCCGGCGTCCGGCGGCGTGAACGCGACGGACCTCGCCGGATCCCCCTCGGGCGTGTCACCGGTGGCCCAGGCGACGATCGTGGCCACGTCGGCGTCGGACAGACGGCGGGAACCCTCCAGCGGACGGCAGTCCTCGGTCGGCTTCCAGGGCGGCATGCGCCGGGCCTGCACGGCATTGGCGATGTAAGCCGCGTGCGAACGGGCGTCCTCGTACGTCTCGAGGGAGAACGGCGCGACGCCGCCGGTCACGTGACAGGACTGGCAGTGCTGCTGGATGAGGGCCTGCACCTGTCCGTAGTACGGGAGCACCGGCGCGCCCGGAGCAGACCCTCCGCTGCACCCGGCGAGGAGCGGGAGCGCAACGCTGCAGATCAGGACCGCGGGCCGGTGCATCACCGCAGCCAGCCTAGCCCGAGCCGGGGTCCCGCGCCCCGGGCGCTCGGCGCCGGCTCCGGTGGGCGACTGATCCCTGCTGCTCCGGACGCTGCCGGGCGTGAGCGCACCAGCGCTCGTCGGCGACCGGGGCGCTCACTCCCCGGCCGGCGGCGTGTCGATGATCGGCTGGTGCATGAACTGCTGGAGGGCGACCGTCTTCATCACGTCGTCCCCGCTCACGTTCATGGCAGCCTCCGTGGCCGGCGACGGGAGGGGGACGACGATGGCGGTGGATCCCACCAGCTCGTCCCGGAAGACGACCACCACCCTGCTGAACATGTCGTCGGCCGGGATGTACCGGGGGGAGACCACGCCCTCCCGTCCCTCGACGTTCCGGGTCGGATCCGCGCCCAGCCCGGCGAGGCTCTTCTGCCACGCCATGATCGCCTGGGTCGGGTCCTGCCCCTTCGCCTGGGCCTCCTGCATGATCTGCATCATCTTGTTCTGGTCCATCGCGCCCATGGCGCGGGACTTCATCGCCTGCTTCAGCTCGCTGGCCGAGTACGCCTTCTTCCCGCCCTGCGTGTAGAAGGCCACCACCTTGTCCGGGGCATCTGTCGTGCTGAAGTACGCCTGCTCGTCGTTGCTGGCGAAGTAGCGGTACGACGCGCCGGGATACGGCTTCACCTTCAGTCGCGCGGGGTCCGGCGGCGTCTCGGCCACCGGGTACTCGGGCCGGCGTCCCGAGACCTGCCGCTCCAGCATCCGCCGCTGCTTGTCGTCGCCGTAAGAGCGGATGACGGCCGCTGCCTCCTGGCGGACCGTGGCGTAGGGGCTGTCGATCGAGGCGACCGCCGCCGCCATCCGGGCGGGACCGGCTGGCGCGATCTGGAGCGCCAGCGCCCGGAGCTGCGGGTTCCCGGCCTTCAGGCCCACCTCGATCGCCGAGGGCGGAGGAGTCTCCCCGTCCTCCATCGAGAGGAGCAGGCCGGTATAGAGCGCGTACTCGAGCCTGGAGCGCATTTGTTTGCAGGCCTCCGAGGTCGCGGACCCCGTGCACGACGTCGCGTACTTCTGCCGGAGCGCCTCGACATCGACCTTCTCGGTCTGCGCGCGGATCGAGGTCCCGAGCGCGAGCACCACCATGCACTCAGCGATGGGCAGCATCACTTCTTCCCTCCCAGGGTCTTGGCCAGCGCGTCGATCTCCTGCGGCGTGGGAATCACGTCCACGTCGACGTCGGTCCGCTTGTCGGTGCCCACCGGCGGGATGGGCATCTTCTTGGTCTTGTTCGTCGAGCCCTTCCATCCACAGTTCTTCGACTTCGCCAGCGAGGCGATGGACTTCCGTAGGTTCGCGATCCCGGCGACATAGCCACGCACGTCGTACGCGGCGTAGTTGCGCCACTCCGCCAGGTCGAGCGGCTGCGAGGACTTCTTGTTGTTGCGGCAGTCGGTCTGGTGCTGACCCTCGTGGGTGAGGATCATGTCCGCGACCGCCGGGCAGTACATGGACTTGATGTCCTGCGCCGTCACCGGACAGGTGATGTCGTTGCCATCCTTGTCCTTCAGGTTCTTGCCCTTGTCGTCCTTCGGGTAGGAGACGAGCTTGCAGGATTCGATGTCGGTTCCCATCTCGGGCTGACCGAAGCCGTTGCCCCCTCCCTCGGGCGAGTTCAGATAGTTGTTGAACTCCCTCGTGACCCAGTCACGCATCAGCTGACCTGCGCTCTTCTTCATGTCCTCCGGGGCCTTCGCGATGGGCGGCAGTCTCCAGTCGATGAACTCCTGGAACTTGTCGCGCAGGAACTGCTGCTGGGCGAGCTCCTTGGAGAGCTTCGGCAGATCGGAGCAGCGGTTGCATGGCTCGGGCGGAGGCGGTTTCCTGTCGGGCTTCTTGCATGCCTCCTTCTGGGTCGTCGGAGAGCTGATGGCACTGGCCGTCGTGGCGAGCAGCAGCACGGCGGCGACGGTGAGCATCCCTGGCGCGCTCAGCGGCAGGGACCATCGGTGGGACATAGCGACTCCATCAGGACGAGAGTGGACAGCAGCCGAGAATCGGACGGGGACAGCGCGACGGCGCGGCGGAGCGCGGCAGTGGCGGCACGTGGCTCCTGCTCGAGGAGGACCAGCCCGAGGTTGTTCCAGGCGCGGGTGGACCCGGGCGCACGGGTGACGGCTTCGGTCCAAAGCGCGCGCGGGTCGGACCAGACGCGGATGCGGGCGCGGACCGCGTGGGCGGCAAGCATTGCGATGGCGAGCAGGGTCGCGCCGGCGAGCGCGCGGGCGGTGGGGCTTCCGGCCCTGCGAAGCCATCCGGCGAGCAGCGCACCCAGCGCGATGGCCGGCCCCACCCAGGCGAGGTGGAGCGACCGATCGGTGACGGTGTCCGCCCGGACGAGCAGCGTGTGGGTGGGCACGAGCGCGAGCAGCGCCCAGCCCACCGCGAAGGAGAACGTCGGCGCACGGTGCCGCAGCCGGTACGCCACCGCGACCACGCCGGCGAGCAGCGCCGCACCCAGCAGCGGAGGCACCCATCCGTCCCCCGGCGCATGGACGAGGGAGAGCGCGGTGGGCCGGACCCAGAGCGACAGCTGCGCGGGGAGCGCCGAGAGGTGCTGGAGGAGCGCCGCGACCGGCCCGTGCTGCGCCAGCGACCATCCGGCGAGCGTCCGATAACGGGGAAAGGCCAGCACGAGCAGGATGCCCAGGCCTGCCGCGGTCGCGACCAGCGGGCCGATGCGCGATGGCCGGTCGGGGGAGTCCCAGCGGGCCGCGGCCCAGGCGAGCAGCGGGAGGACGAGCGCGACCTCCTTGGTGAGCACCGCGAGGACGAGGAGCAGCAGGGAGAGGCCGGTCCAGCTGCCTCTCGTCCGGGGGTCGTCGGTGCGGACCGACTTCAGATGCGCCCAGATCGCCCAGACCGACAGCGCAGCCATCGATCCCATCGAGCGACCGCTGACATAGGCCACCGCCTCGGCATGTGCCGGCTGGAGGAGGAACGCCGCGCCGGCGAGGAATGCCGCGGACGGGCCGAGGCGACGGACGGCGAGCGCCCACACTCCGATGGCGGTGAGCGCGAGTAGCGCGAGATTCACGGCCAGCAGCAGATCCGCCCGGTGGCCATGCAGCGCCTCCTGCGCCGAGAAGGTCAGGCGGAGGAAGGGACGGATGCGCCAGCCGCCGGCGAGGCCGAGCGGGCCGACCAGATCATCGTCCTGGAAGGTGCCGCCCGGGACCGCACCCCAGACGACCAGGCACAGCGCCGCGAGCGCGAGCGGCACACGGACCCGTCCGGTGTGCTCCACCCCTTCCACTCTCCCCTCTCCCGCACGCCCCGGAGAATCCCCGGAATGCGCCGACTCCAGCAGGAATCGTCCCGATCCCGAAGCCGAAAATCAGCAGCTCTTCTCGCTCGGCCGGCCGCTTCCGGCGCTCCCCGGGATCAGCGCACGAGGAACAGCTGCTTCTGCGGCTCGACGAAGAAGTGGTACCCGTCCGCGTCGAGCCAGGCCGGGTCCTCCTCCATCATGAAGACCTCCTGGCCACCCCATTCCGGGACGGCGGTCCGGGTGTTGAGCTCCACCGAGAGGTACGAGCCGGGACGCAGCGGACGGGAGGGCTCCTTCCGCGCCGCGGACCGCATGTCGATGTTGGGGCCCAGCGCGTGCCCCTGGAACCCGAGCGGGTGCGAGTAGATCTGCGCGGTGATGCCCCGCGCCTTCATCTTGGCCATCGTGCCCTCATAGACCTCCGCCGACGGCCGTCCCGGTCGAGCCTCCTCGCGCATCAGCACGTCCTGGAGGGTGCGAGTGTTGGCCAGCGCCGCCTCCAGCCCACCCGGAGCCACCCCCTCGCCGTCGCGCAGGACGTAGGCCATCCGCTGGAAGTCGGTGCTCAGCCCCATGAAGGTGAAGCCGAAGTCGATGTGGAGCACGTCGCCCCGGTCGATGACCACGTCCTCGTCGGCGACGGCCAGGAAGCCGCGGGACATGTCCGGAGCCTTCCCCTTCCGTTGGACGCGGAGGTCGGGCTGGAACCAGAGGCTCACCCCCAGGTCCCAGGCCCGGTCGAAGAGCCAGCGACGGACGTCGCCCACCCGGGTGGTCCCCGGGCGGATGACCTCGGCGGACAGCGCGCGCCGCGCGAGCGCGTCCGTGAGCTCGACCATCCTCCGGTACACCGGCGCCTCCTCGGGTAGCCGGGTGTCGGAGTACTCCTCGATGAGCGGCCCGGCGGAGACGAAGCGGGCCTTCGCCTCCGGGCCAATCGCCTCGGCGAGGGCGTCGTGGGTCGCCTTCGTCAGGCTCCGGGTCACGCCCCGCTTACCCTCGATGGAGAGCGCGATGGTCCTCGGCCGGTACTTCTCGTAGAGCGCCTTCATCGACTGGTCCCAGGGTTTCGGGTCCCGCTCGGTCTCGAAGAAGCGAGAGAGCGCCTCCTCCCAGAAGCCGGTGACCGCGTGCCTCGCGAGGCCGGCGGACCCCGTGTCGACGAAGACGAACAGGTCGCGGTTGCCGGCGTAGGGCCTCGGGGGGGCCACGAACTGGGTCAGCGGGTCGTCGTGGAACTCCTCGTTCACCACGACCCACATCCCCACGCCGTGACGCCGCATCATCTCCAGCAGGAGCGCGTGCCGGCGGGTGAGCCACT
>DASROG010000057.1:0-2962 GCA_035646995.1 Myxococcaceae bacterium | reverse complement strand
AGCTGAAGGACGACGAGGGCATCCTCCGCTTCGGCGTGGGCGACACCGTCGAGGCCCACGTCGTCGAGGCCGGGGCCAAGGGCGTCATCCTCAGCCGGACTCTCAGCAAGGGCTCGGCGTCGCTGGCCATGCTCGCCGAGGCGCGGGCGAGCGGCATGCCGGTCGAGGGGCTGGTGCTGGCGGTGAACAAGGGTGGCTTCGAGGTCGCCGTGGGCGACGCGCGGGCGTTCGTTCCCCTGAGCCAGATGGACCTGCGCTTCGTGGACAAGCCGGACCAGTACATCGGCGAGCGGCTGAGGTTCCGGGTCACCGAGGTGCGGGAGCGCAACGTGGTGCTGAGCCGCCGGGCGCTGCTCGAGGACGAGCAGAAGGCCCTGGCCGCCGAGACCCGGAAGAGCCTCGCCGAGGGCAAGGTGGTCCAGGGCAAGGTGACCGGGGTGCGCGACTTCGGCGTCTTCGTCGACCTGGGAGGCGTGGAGGGCCTGGTGCCGGTCTCGGAGCTGTCGCATGTCCGGGTGGGGCACCCCAGCGAGGTGGTGAACGTCGGCGACACGGTCGAGGTGGAGGTGCTCCGCATCGAGGCGCCGAACCCGCACTCTCCGGACAAGGCGAAGCACAAGGAGCGCATCACCCTGTCGATGCGCGCCCGTCAGGAGGATCCCTGGAAGGCGTTCGCCGCGGGGCTCAAGGAGGGCGACAGGCTCCAGGGCAAGGTGGTCCGGCTCCAGCCGTTCGGCGCGTTCGTCGAGCTCCGGCGCGGCGTCGACGGGCTGATCCACATCTCGGCGATGTCCGAGCGGCGGATCGCCCACCCCCGTGACGTGCTCAAGGTCGGGGAGACGGTCGAGGTCGCGGTGGAGAAGGTGGACCCGGCCGAGAAGCGCATCGGGCTTCGCCTCGTCGTCGACGGCGTCCCGGTGGGAAGCGGCGTGTCCACCTCGGTGCCGGCGGCCGAGCCGGCGCGCGAGGCGGCTCCGAAGGCACCGGCCGCTCCGCGGCCCAGGGCGGGCCAGGTGGTCGAGGGCACCGTGGACCGCATCGAGCCCTACGGCGTGTTCCTGGTGTTCCCGGGGGGCCGGGGGCTCGTCCCGGCGAGCGAGACCGGGACCGAGCGGGGCACCGACCTCAAGCGACACTTCCAGCTCGGGCAGGCACTCAAGGCGCAGATCCTCGAGGTGGACGGCAGCGGGAAGATCCGCCTGTCGCTCACCGCGGCCGTGCGCGCGGCAGAGCGGGCGGAGATGGAGGCCTGGCAGCGGACCCAGCGTCCCTCCGGAGGTGGCGGAAAGGGCTTCGGCACCCTGGGAGACCTGCTCAAGGGGCGTAAACTGTAGGCATGACGGGGGCGTCCAGCGGGCCGGTGGTGGTCATCACCGGCGCGAGCGCGGGGATCGGGGCCGGGCTGGCCCGAGAGCTCGCCGGACGTGGTGCCTCGCTGATCCTGATCGCCCGCCGCGAGGAGCTGCTCCAGGAGATGGCGGCGACGTGCGGGACTCCGGTGGAGGTGGTCCCGGGCGACGTGACCCGGCGCGCGGACGTGGAGCGGGTCCTGGAGCGGGCGCTGGCGCGGTTCGGCGGGGTCGACGTCTGGGTGAACAACGCCGGCCGGGGCATCACCCGCCCGTCCATCGAGGCCATCACCCCCGAGGACGTGGAGGTGATGGTCCGGGACAACACCCGCTCGGCCCTGCATGGGATGCAGGTCGTGCTGCCGCACTTCAAGGCGCGGAAGCGGGGCGTTCTGGTCAACGTCTCCTCGATGCTCTCCCGGATCCCGGACAAGGTCCCGCGCGCCGCCTACAGCGCGGCGAAGGCGGCCCTGAACTCGCTCACCGAGTCGGTGCGCTTCGAGCTGGCACAGGACTACCCCGGCATCCGGGTGGTGCTGGTGCTCCCCGGCGTGGTGGCCACCGACTTCGGGAACAGCGCGCTCGGCGGTGGGGTCGATTCGCGCGCCATCCCCGGAGCCCAGTCGGTGGACGAGGTGGCGCGCATCATCGCCGACGGGCTCTTCACCGGGCCGGTGGACGTCTACACCCGGCCCGGAAGCCTGCAGAGGGAGCTCGAGTATCTCCAGGGGCTGAGCGGATCCTCACCCTGAGGGTTCATTTCGGGCAGCAGGGGCAACCGCCAGCTCGTCCGGCGAGGTGGGCCGGTATCAGCCGTGCTCGACCGCGCCCTTCCGGGTGATGACCACCTCCAGGTACTCGCCCGGAACGACCAGTGAGTGCGGCCCCGCGACGTTCAGCCGCTCGAGCAGCGCCGCGATCCCGGCGGCCAGCGCCTTCTGCCGGGGCTCGTCCAGCGCGGCGAACGCCTTGTGGGTCGGACCGTAGAAGTCGCGGTAGATCTGCAGGAAGTGCTCGATCGAGCCGTAGCGGAAGTTGAAGTGCCTGCGCTCGATGCGGATCTCGGAGGCCTTCGGCCCGAAGAGCTCCTCCAGGTGCGCCGGGGTACCCCACAGGAGCGGTGACTTCACCCCTGCGGGCGGAGGCACGAACCCGGCGATGACCTTGAAGAGCTGTCCGATGAATCCCTCGGGCGTCCAGTTGGCCAGGCCGATGCGCCCCCCGGGTCGGACGACGCGCAGCATCTCGCCGGAGGAGCGCGTGTGCTGCGGGGTGAACATCGCGCCGAAGGTGGAGAGGACGACGTCGAAGCTCGCATCCGGGAACGGGAGCTCCTCCGCATCCGCCACGCGGTAGGTCACCGCGAGGCCCTCGGCCCTGGCCCGGGCGGCGGACTTGTCGAGGAGGGCGGGGACGTAGTCGGTGGCGGTCACCGACGCGAAGCGGCGCGCGGCCGCGAGCGTGGCGTTGCCGTTGCCCGCCGCGACGTCCAGGACGCGTTCACCGGCCCGGATGTCCGCGGACTCGGCGAGCATCTCGCCGACGATCTGCGGCGTCGTGCCGATCACCGCGAAGTCGCCGCTGGCCCAGGTGCCCTGCTGCTTCTTCTTGAT
>DASROG010000056.1:0-13311 GCA_035646995.1 Myxococcaceae bacterium | reverse complement strand
CCTTCAGCCGAGGCGTGCTCTCCAGGCGCACGGTGGAGTCCTTGGCGGCCTCGAGCTCGGCGAACGCCCCGAGGAGCTTGTCCCGGTCCGACTCGCGGGTTGCAGTGGTCGCGGGCTTCGACGCGGCCCGGGGCGCGGCTGGCGCGGAGCGGTGGCGGTGGCCTGCGGGTGCTCGGGGTGGTTCTCCTCTTCGTCGGGCTCGCGGTGGTGGGCGCGTACCTGGGGCTCGCGGCCGCGCACCGGACGGATCTCCTCGCCAGGGCGGGGCTGCCGGTGCCCGGAGCCCTCGCACCGGCAGCGGCCGGCGGGCCGGCACCGTCCGCCACGCCACCGGTGACGCCTGCTCCTGCCGAAGATCCGGCGCCGGCAGCGAAGCCGGCACCGGGCGTCGAGGCACGGGCGCCGGGCACCGTCACGCCACCTCCCCCCGCAGCGGGTCCCCTGGTGGCCGGGAGCACGCCTGCGGCCCCTGCCGCGCCCCCGGAAGGGAGGGGCACGGGAACCCCGCGCACCGGAAGCGCTCCGCCGAGCACGACCGGCGCCGCGAGACCTCCGGCCCCCGGCTCCGGGGCACCCGCGCAGAGCGGCCCGTCCGGCGAGCGCGGCATGGCCGCCGGCGCCGCGGTCGCCGCGGGCAGCGCGGCTCGACCGGAGTCACCTGCAGCCGGCGCGGAACGATCCGATCCCCTTGCCGCGGACGAGCCGGGGAACACACCCTCCACCGCCGGGGCCCCGGGCGCCGCCGCGCCCCGGGCCGCGTCGAAGCCCGCGACCACTGCAACCCGCGAGTCGGACCGGGACAAGCTCCTCGGGGCGTTCGCCGAGCTCGAGGCCGCCAAGGACTCCACCGTGCGCCTGGAGAGCACGCCTCGGCTGAAGGTGCGCATGGGAGGGAAGATCCTCGGCTCCACGCCGGTGACGCTCACCGTCCCGGTGCAGAACCTCCCGGTGGACCTGGAGTTCTTCGACACCGGCCTCGGACTGTCGAGGAGCGAGCAGCTCACCCTGAAGCCCGGGGACAACGGTACCCACCGGGTGGTGATCCCGAAGGGCAAGCTGGTGTTCAAGCTGCAGGAGGGTGTCGCGGTGACGGTCGATGGAAAGGCCGTGGGAACGACCCCGCTCGCGCCGCTCTCGCTCTACGAGGGCTCGCACGTGGTGCAGCTCACCCGCGGGGAACAGAAGGAGCGCCGGACCCTGGAGATCAGCGGCGAGGAGCCCACCGAGCTCGAGTTCAGCTTCGCGGAGGAGGAATGAGCACGCGCCACGACGCCGAGCACTGGCGGCTGCACGGGGTGCGCGTCGTGCGCGGGACCGAGCTGGACCCGAACACCGCGCAGACGCCGGGCATGAAGCGCGCCGCCGCCATCAACCGCGCCCGCGCTGGCGCGGAGAAGCTCTGGGCCGGGGCGGTCACCATCGATCCCAGCGCCAAGACCGGCGCGCACCACCACGGCGCGCTGGAGTCCATCATCTACGTGGTGAAGGGACACGCCCGCATGCGCTGGGGCGAGCACCTCGAGTTCACCGCCGAGGCCGGCCCGGGGGACTTCATCTTCGTGCCGCCCTACGTCCCCCACCAGGAGATCAACGCCGCCGACGAGCCCCTCGAGTGCGTGATCGTCCGGAGCGATCAGGAGCCCGTCGTGGTGAACCTCGACCTCACCCCCGTCGAGCCGCCGGAGACGGTCCACTGGGTGGATGACATCCACCCCGCGCCCTCGCGCTGACTACCCCGGGAGGGTCTCCATCGACACCGGGCCAGGGCTGGACGCGGGAGTGCACCTTTGCTTCATTCTTCCACCGACAGCGTGCACTCGATGGCCCCCACCCCCACAGCTCGCGACGTCTGCCGCCATTGTGGGAACGAGTGGCGCCCCGGATGGGAGCGCTGCCGGCGGTGCGGCGCGAAGCTGCGGAACCGCATCACCGCGCCGGTCACCGCGGCCGAGGTGACGGACGCGTCCGGTCTCGAGCTCGACCGCCGCGCTCGCCAGCACCCGAGGCAGACCACCACCGCGCGGGTGGCCCGCGTCGATGCCTCGGAAGCACCGACCCGCGAGCTGTCGGCCGAGACAGCGCCGCCCCGGGACCCCGCGACGCTCATCTCCCTCACCCAGTTGCTGACCGGCGCGCTCGGACTGCTGCTCCTGGCGCAGCTGCTCTTTCCCGCCGCGCTCCCCTCGCTGACCGCGCTGACGGTGCTCGCGATCCGCGGCGGCCGCGTGGGCGCGCTGCCCTGGCTCCTGGCCGCGGTGCCGTGGTTCCTCACCGCGGGGGTGCTCGGGCTCGCGCTCGCGGCGAGCCGGTCGGTGACGGGGCCGTCGCGAAAGCCCGCGCCCGCGCTCTCCGCGCTGCTCGCGGTCCTTCCGGGTGTGTTGCTGGTCGGCTGGCCAGCGCTCCACGAGCACCTGGTCTCGGCGCTCGTGCGCCGGGGTGGGCGGAAGCCGGGCGCGCTCCTCACCGGGTGGAGCCGGGCGGTGCTGGGCTGCCTCTCGGCCGAGGTGCTGCTCACCTTCCTCCACGGGCTGGGCGTGCTCGCCCTTCCGCCCGCTGCGGTCGCCGCGGTGGCCGCCCTCGCCTTCGGCGCGCGGCAGGGCCACCTCTGCGCGCTCGTCATCACCCTGCCCGTCCTGCTCCTGCAGCCGGGCCGCGCCGCGACGCCGCTGCCGAGCCAGCTCCTGTGCCCGCAGTGTGGCGAGGACGCCCCGACCCTCCAGCGATTCCGGGACGGCCTGGCCGGGAGCGCCTGCGCCCGCTGTGCCGGTGCGCTCCTGGGTCCGGGACAGGTCTCCACGTTGCTCTCGATGGCGCAGGTGGAGGACGCCACCTACCGCCGGGAGATCCGCCTCGGGTCCACCGGGACGCGGCCGCTGCACTGTCCCCAGTGCGGCTCGGCGATGCGCGGCGTCCAGCTGCGCACGGTGACCGCCAACGGGTGCCCCGCCTGCGGCAGCCTCTGGCTGGATCGGCTCGGTCTGGCACGGCTCGCAGGCGGGCGCCCGGTGCTCAGCACCGCCCGCGTGCGTCTGCCCGCCTCCCCCGGACGCGTCTGGCCCGTGCTGGCCGCCACGCTCACGCTGGTGGTGGCCGCGATGCCCTGGGTCGCGGTCCGCGCCGGGTGGTGTCGTCCGGAAGTCGGAGCGTGCGCCTCGGTCTCCGCGATCAGGGAGTGAAGCGCTCGTGGGCCGAGGCTTGCGCCGGGCGGGATTTGCCGGTACGAGAGCGGCTCCGGTCCGTCGTCCTGCGCGATTAGCTCAGCTGGATAGAGCGTTGGCCTCCGGAGCCAAAGGCCACAGGTTCGAATCCTGTATCGCGCGCATCGAATTCCCCGAATCCGCTTTGGATTTCTTGAGCGGGTTCGGGGCTTCGTCCTTGGAGGCGGGCCCGGTTGCTACGCCGCGGCCAGCGACGGCGCCAGCAGGTGCGGCTCGCCGGACCGAAAGCGGCGGCGGTCCAGGTGCTGCAGCCTCCGGAAGAGCGAGGGTTCCTCGAGCGGCCATATCTGGCAGGGGGCAGCGGCGACCCCGGTTGCGGCCAGGATGCCGTTGGTGGCCCGCCGGGCCGCCTCGTTCGCGCTCTCCATGGTGGCGAGGTCGGTGTGGGTGCGCACGTAGTCGGCGGCCAGGAACAAATTCTCGAGGCGGGTGACGGCGTCGGGGCGGTGGCGCCAGGAGCCCGCGGTGTTGATGAGCAGCGGCTCCCGGTTGTGCGGCCGCCCGTCACGGAACTCGATGCTGTCGGCGAGGTACCAGTCGACCAGGTGGCGGTCCGGAAGCCCGCCGGCGCCCGTGCCGCCGAGGTGCGCCTGGAGCTGCCGCCACAGCTCCTCCCGGATCTCCTGGGCGCTGCACTCGCGCGCCGGCTTGCCCACGTAGGTCCCGGGCGCGTCCCAGTTCGCGATGATGGCCGAGAGCACGCCGCGTACCCGCCCGTCGCCGAATCGCCGAAGATCGGTGCGCGGCCAGAACTGCGCCTGGGAGATCGCCGTCACCGCCCAGGGGGAATCGGCCAGCACCACGTGCCCGCTGACGATCGGCAAGGGGACGTCGAGAAAGAACTGCACCCCGGTCATCCACTCGGTGGCCAGCTGGTCGAGCCCGCCGAGGCCGGGGTCGACTCCCTTCATCGCCTCGGTCACCAGCGGCCGCATCCGCTCCACCGGCAGGGCGGCCACGTAGTGGTCGGCCGTCACCCGCACGGGCCCCCGCGGCGTCACGACCGTCACCCCGGCCACGCGGGCGCCGTCGCTGTCGATGCCGACGACCCGGGCGCCAAAGTGGAACGCCACCCCTAGCCGCCGCAAGTGCTGGACCCAGGGCGTGATCCACGCATCCTGGGTGGGCCCGTCGAGCAGCCGGTCGACGTGGGTGCCGGGGCGGGCGTGGTCGATCCAGATCTGCATGCCGATGGTGCCGATGGTTCGGGTGTTCGCCTTGCGCGGGCACATCGCCACCAGCGATCGCACGGCGATGTCCGCGAAGTACCGGCGGAAGGCGGGGGAGCGGCGCTCGGCCTCGATGAAGTCCCACCAGGGCGCGTGCTCGTGCTCGGCCATGCGCCGCTCGGGGCAGGTGGTGAGCAGCATCATGAAGAGACCGCTCACGAACGCCACGTCCTGCCAGGGCAGCCCAACGTCGTCGAGGACGATGGTGCGCAGCAGCTGGTTCAAGTCGTTCAGGCTGGACGGGAAGCGAGTGATCACGTCCAGCGCGGGGGCGTTGACGCGGCAGATGCGGGTGCGCGAGGTGGCGGTGAGGTTGTCGAACACACCGTTCGGGTTCCGCCCGAACGGGATCCGCTTCATGGTGTCGGGCAGGTGCCGGTAGAAGGAGGGGAAGAACCGGAAGCCGTGCTCGCCGGGCAGGTCGCGGCGCCCGTCCTTGCCCGTGCCCGGGACGAAGATGCTGCGGGCTTTGCCGCCCAGGCCGGGCGCCGCCTCGTAGACGGTCACCGCGAACCCGCGCTCGGCGAGCTCGTGGGCGGCGCTCAGTCCCCCCACCCCGCCGCCCAGCACCGCCACTGTGGGTCGTCTGTGTGCTTTCTTCACCGGCTTCTCCTCGAGCTGTCCGGGGGTCGAGAGGAGCAAGCTCCGGACCCGCCCGCCGATCGGCGTCGTTCCTTGCGGAACCGGGGGCGCGTCGTGGCCGCGCCGTCCACAGTGCTGGCCGGACGCCGGGCGCGATGTGGCCCCGGCGACAACACCCGCGCCGCGTGCGCCGGTGGACGCGCGTCGGGCGCAGGTGGGCCCGGGCCAGTGTTGCACCGACACGAGCCACCATCCCCCGTGTCATTCGGCCGGTGCGCGCTCCACCACTCACCACCGCAGCGCTACGAGGCGCCAGAAGGCCCTTCACCGGCGTCGTCACCCGGGCAGGAAGTTGCGGGGGCCCGTGCGACAGCTTGAGACCGCGACCACTTCTCGCTACCTCGGGGCCGCATGGAGACCGAGATCCTCATCGTAGGCGCCGGTCCTTCGGGCGCCGCGGCGGCAGTGCAGCTGGGGCAGCTGGGCATCAAGAACGTGCTCCTGGTCGACCGCGACCGGTTCCCGCGCCACAAGACCTGTGCCTCCGGACTGTCGCCGATGGCGCTGCAGGTGGCGGAGGCGCTGGGCATCGGACCCGAGCTCCGAAAGCGGGCCAATCCGGTGCTCACGGTGCGCATCGTGACCCCGGACGGAGAGGAGATGAGGGCCCCGGCCAACTCCGCCGTGGTCATCCTGCTGCGGAAGGAGTTCGACAACCTCCTGGTGGAGGCCGCGCGGTCGCTCGGGGTGTGCTTCCGCGATGGGTTCCGAGTGACCGGAGCCATCGAGGAGGACGGGCGGGTGGTCGGGGTGCGGGGGTTCGATGGAAGCGAGATCCGCGCGCGGTGGACGCTGTTCGCCGACGGAGCGCACTCCCTGTTCTCGTGGGACGACCGGGAGCGGCGGCACATCGACACTCTGATGGGATGGTGGGAAGGACCGGACTTCGAACCGGGGCGGCTGGACATGGTTTTCGACCAGGAGCTGTCGCCGCTGTACGGGTGGCTGTTCCCGGAGACGGCCAGCCGGGTGAACATCGGCATCTGCATCGACGCGCAGGACGAATACCGGCGGAAGGTGCCCCGGGACCTGCGGGCACTGTTCAGGGGCTTCCTCGACCGGCATTACGCCGACCTGCTGGCCAGCGCGAAGCAGATTGGCCCGCTCAAGGGCCACCCCATCGTCCACACGACCTGGATCGCGAACGTCAGCCGGCCCGGGGCCCTGCTGATTGGCGAGGCTGCTCGACTCACCCACAACGGGACCGGCGAGGGCATCAGCCAAGCGATGGCGTCGGGCATCCATGCCGCCGAGGCGGTGGCCCGCGCGGTGCGCGGAGAGGCGACGGAATGGGTGGCGCAGCGCGGGTACCTGCGGGCGCTTCGCCGCCGCTTCACCGCGGAATTCGCCGCCGGACACCTGTTGCGGGACATCGTGTCCAGCGGAACGTTCGACGGCCTTGCGCGTGCCTACAACGTGCCGGCCTTCCGGCGGGCGATCCACTGGGCGGTGGGTGCATGAAGCGCGAGGAATCCGCAGAGGCGATCCGTAACGACCTCCTTGGGTACCTTGACCCAAACAGCGATCCAACCAGTGCGAGCGATGTCAGGGCGGCCCGAACGGAGTTCCGGCCTCGAAACGGACCTTCGCCGGGAGCTCGAAGAGCTGCTTCGGGCCGGTGGGATCGACCCAGGGCCAGGTGTAGCCGGCGAAGAACGCCGGCTTCTGCGTCAGGTAGAGGGAGGTGGGCAGCGTGCGCTCCGGGAAGCCGGGATCCCACTTCACCGAGCTGGTGAGGTAGTCGTAGTTGCCGTGGCGCACGCTGGTGGCTGCGACGCGCGCATCCACGGGGTACGGAGGCCAGTCATCCCAGCCCAGCTTGAAGATGGCGGCGGTGGTGAGCGCGCCGGACTCGTACGCCCAGCCGGTCATCCTGCCCGGGGTGCCCAGCACGTTCCCGATGAAGCTGTGCCAGTACGAGTAGTAGGCCGCTCCCGCTGCGCGGTGAGGACCGTGGCGATTCGAGGCGTCGTCGAAGCTTCTCCGGAACGCCCGCAGGTAGTTGCGGAAGACGGTGTGGTAGATGGCGTTGCCGTGCGTCTTGTCCGAGTCCCAGTTGAAGCTCTCGTTGCCCTCGAACAGGACGTGGTGTGAGCCGACCATGTGGGAGGCGTTCAGGCCCACCTCGATCCACGTGTCATTGGTGTTGATGTAGCCGTCGTCGACGTAGTTGTAGCCGAAGACGGAGCCGGCGCCGGCGGACCGGGCCACCATCACCTTGTTGGCCTTCACGATGATCGAGTTCTCCACCAGCGACTCCGAGCTTCCGTTGGAGAGACTGATCGCATAGCCCGCACCGCCTGGCTGAGCCCAGGCAGCATCGTGAACGTAGGACTCGCGAACCTCCACCCGGAAGGACGCATCGATGGCAACTCCCTCGTCGTGCCAGACGGTGCTCTCGACCCGCTTCGCCCAGCAGTTGGCCGCCCACTGGAACCGGATGTTTCCCTGATCTCCACCGATGACCTTCAGGTCCTCGATGCCGGCGTGCTCGACGAAGGGATGAACGAACGAGGCGACCTGGGCGGTTCGCGACGTGCGGTAGGAGATGTGGATCGGCGTGTCGAAGACGACGGTGTTCCCGCGGAGCTGAGCGATCCGCTTGACTTCGCTCGTCGGCCGGTCCTCGCGTGAGAACCAGCTGAGGGCCTCCGGAAATGGATCGTCGGTCACCGTTTGCGGGGGCTGGTGGCGCTGCCAGACCACGCGGAGATCGGGCGAGGCCCAGATCTGACCCCGGCCGGCGGGATCCTTCTGCCAGACGGCACCCGAGAGCTCGTCGAGGACCACGAACTGCCCGACCTTGAATCCGGCAGAGCTGCCGACGGCGACCGAGCTCGAACCCTTGACCGCATCGGCGGTGAGATCGGCGGTGAGCGGGTCCGGATGCGGTTCCCCCTTGTCGTACCGCACAGGCCCGATGATCACGAGGGGCGACGGTTCGGGGCCGGTGGCCTCCTGGCCAGGCTTGGCTCCGTCCGTCTTCTGAAGCGTGGTCCGACCGGGGCCCGCACCGCGCAGGGTGATGCCCTTGTTGATGAGGATGAAGTGACCCCGGTTGATGGTGAACGTTCCTGCGGAGAGCAGGACGACCTGTCCCGCCGAGCAGGTGTCGATCGCGGCCTGGATTGCCGCGGTGGCGTCCTTCGCTCCGTCTCCGTAAGCGGACGCGGCGACGGTCTTGCAGACCGTGCTTCTGACGGGAATTCCCCCGCTCACCCCGGGCCTCCACACCGTCCGCCGGTCCGGTCCGAGAGCCTTCAACGCCCTCACGGTCACGGCCGCGGAGGCGCGAGCGCTCGCTCCGCTGCGGCTGGCGCTCACGTGATACGTCCCCTCGGTGCTCGGGGCGGTGTACTTCCCGCCAGCATCGATGGTGCCTCCCTTCGGGCCCTCCTCCACCGACCAGGAAACTGGGGCGGGCTGGCCGGGGCTCGTCCCGCTGACCCGCGCCGTGAAGGTGAACGTGCCGCCAGGTTCGACCGCCACCTCGGACATGTCGATGGAGATCCGAGCTGGCTCCGGTCCTGCGTCGGAGCTGCCGGACCTGACCCCGCCATCTGCTGCCCAGGAGGTGCTGGTGGCGAAGGCGAGCGCAGCAAGAGGAAAGAGCAAGGTCGTCGCGAGACGCGATGCAGCCACTTGCCCTTGCCGAAGGGTTGCCATGCTGGTCGCCTATTACTGCAGACCGCCATCTGCTGAACGCACGGTTTGCGGCTCGCTCGCGCGAGCTGTCCCTCGGCCGGCTGGTTTGCACCGGGCATGACCGATGCACGCACAGCGGGTCAGGACGGACGGAGGGACGCGATGAAGACCAAGGACATCAACAAGAAGATCGACGTGGTGGCTGCCAAGGCCAAGGCGCTCAACATCAAGGCCAGTGACCGACTCCACCTCGCCCTGGCGAACGCTGGATTCAAGCTCCAGGAGACCGCGGAGAAGGTGGCCGAGAGCGCCGAGGAGCTCGCCATCCGGGCGCAGCAGCTCGCGAAGCAAGTGTCGCCCAAGCCGGTTCGCAAGCAGGTCCGGTAGCCTGGTCGGCCGAGTGCCCGTCGCACCGGGGTCAGGAGGTCTCCCCCCTCCCGGCTCACGGTGCTCGTGTGCTCACTCCTTGCCTGACGTCCGCCTTCCGTTCGCTCCCGCTCCGAGGGCCTGAAGGGGAGCCCCGGCGCCGCCGCCACGGGCTCTGGGTTCACGCTGCACCGCACCGTCCGGAGTGTTTGCGGTATGTTCGCCGGGCCCGCGGAGGACGTACTTCCCCTCGCAAGGAGCCCAGGTGCTGGAAGAGTTCTTCGCACCGTTTCGGGAGAACATCGTCGGCGTGAGGCACCGTCTGCTCGGTCCCCACGGAGAGCGGCCGCTGCTCTATGCCGACTGGACCGCCAGCGGTCGTCTCTACCGGCCCATCGAGGAACGTCTCCTCGAGGAGTTCGGACCCCTGGTGGGCAACACCCATTCGGAGTCGAGCGCCACCGGGATGGCGATGACCCGGGCCTATCAGCGGGCGCAGGCGCTCTTGAAGGCGCACGTCGGCGCCGGTCCGGACGACGTGATCATCACCCAGGGCTCGGGGATGACCGCGGTGGTCAACAAGCTCCAGCGGATGCTCGGCCTTCGCCTTCCCGAGCAGCTGGCTCCGTTCTGTCAGCTGCCCGCCGAGTTGCGACCGGTGGTGGTGGTCACCCACATGGAGCACCACTCCAACCAGACCTCGTGGCTGGAGACGGTGGCCGACGTGGAGGTGATTCCGCCGGACGAGCAGGGGCTCGTGGATCTGGCCGCTCTCGAGGAGCTGCTGGTGCGGCACCGAGAGCGTCCGCTGAAGATCGGCGCGTTCACCGCCTGCTCGAACGTGACCGGGGTGCGGCCTCCGGTCCACGCCCTCGCCCGGCTGATGCACCGGCACGGCGGCTACTGCTTCGTGGACTACGCCGCGTCCGCCCCCTACGTGGACATCAACATGCATCCACCGGACGAGCGGGAGAAGCTCGACGGAGTGTACTTCTCGCCGCACAAATTCCTCGGCGGGCCGGGGTCGCCGGGAATCCTCGTGTTCGATTCACGGCTCTACCACAACCGGGTGCCCGATCAGCCCGGCGGTGGAACGGTGAACTGGACCAATCCCTGGAAGCGCCACAGCTTCGTGGACGGCATCGAGGCCCGCGAGGACGGAGGAACCCCCGGCTTCCTCCAGACCATCAAGGCGGCGCTGGCAGTCCGGCTCAAGGAGGCGATGGGCACGTCCCGGATCCAGGAGCGAGAGCACGAGCTGCTGCAGCTCCTTCTCCGCGGCCTGCGGACCATTCCCCGGTTGCACATCCTCGCCGACCACCTGGAATCGCGCCTGTCCATCGTGTCCTTCTACGTGGAGGACCTTCACTACAATCTCCTCGTCCGCCTCCTGAACGATCGCTTCGGGGTCCAGGTGCGCGGTGGCTGCTCCTGTGCCGGCACCTATGGGCACTACCTGCTCCATGTGGACCCGAACCGCTCTTCGCGGATCACCGACAAGATCGACCTGGGCGACCTCTCGGAGAAGCCAGGCTGGGTGCGGATGTCTCTGCACCCCACCACCACCACGGAGGAGGTTCACGCCCTGGTCGAGGCGGTGCGGGAGTGCGTCCGGCACGGAAGCGAGTGGGGTGCGGACTACCGCTACTCCTCGCGGACCAACGAGTTCACCTTCCTGAGCGGAAGGGGCGACGGTCCGGACATCGAGCCGTTCTTCCGGATGTCCTAGGGAGGCCAGTGCGGGCAGGTGGCGGAGGTGCAGGGATGGGTCGTGCGTGGTGCGTGGTGCTGGCCTTGCTCCTCGGCTGCTCGGGTGAGCGTCAGCCCCGGCCGGCCACCGGACGGCTGCCGGCGACGGTCAAGGTCGTCCAGGTCCAGCGCTCCAGCCGTCCGGTGGTGACCGAGGTGGTGGGGACGGTCCGCGCGGTCCGCACTGCGACCATCGCGCCTCTGATCAGCGGGACGGTGGCCGAGGTCCGCGTTGGCCTCGGGACCTCGGTTCGCGCAGGCGAGATCCTGGTGAGACTCTCGGCTCGGGAGATCGACGCCCGTCTCGAGCAGACGCGCGCGGTGACCGCGCTGGCCCGACGCGAGCGCGAGCGGGCCACCACCTTGAAGAGCCAGGGAGCCATGTCCAGTGCCCAGTACGACGCGGCCATGTCCCAGTGGAGCCTGGCCGAGGCGAGAGAGGCCGAGGCGAGCACGCTGGCAGATCGCATGGTCATCCGGGCTCCCTTCGCCAGCGTGGTCACCGCCAAGCTCGCCAACGTGGGGGACACCGCCATGCCCGGTCAGGCGCTCCTGGTCCTGGAGGCTCCCTCGGCGCTCCGCTTCGAGGCGCGCGTTCCCGAGGCCGCCGCCGACTTTCTCACCGTTGGAGCATCGGTCCCGGTCCGACTCGACGGGCTCGACCAGGGGCTCGAGGGCCAACTCGCGGAGATCCAGCCCGCCGCCGACGACGCGACGCGAACCCGGCTGGTCAAGGTCGATCTCCCGCAGGTCCCCGGGCTTCGGTCCGGCCGCTTCGGCCGGCTCCTGCTCGGCACGGGATCCGCTCAGACGGTGGCGGTTCCTGCCGAGGCGGTCATTCGCCACGGCCAGCTGGAAACGGTGTTCGTGGTGGATTCCGGAACGGCGCGGCTGCGTCTGATCCGCACCGGCCGGGAGCGCGAGCGGTGGCTGGAGGTCGTCTCCGGGCTCTCCGGCGAAGAGAAGGTCGCGCTCCCCGGAGCGGTGGAGCTCGTCGACGGCCAGCGGGTCGAGGAGGCCCGGTGAGACGCGCCCGTCGCCAGGGCCTGGCGGGGGCCATCGCCCGCGCCTTCATCGACTCCCGGTTGACGCCGCTCCTGGTCATCGCCTCGGTCCTTCTGGGCCTGGTGGCCATCGTCGTCCTGCCACGCGAGGAGGAACCGCAGATCAAAGTGCCGATGGTGGACCTCATGGTGGCCATGCCCGGGGCGAGCGCCGCGGAGATCGAGAGCCGGGTCTCGGCACCCCTCGAGCGGCTGATGTGGGAGATCCCCGGGGTCGAGTACGTCTACTCCACCAGCCAGCCCGGGCGCTCCCTGGTCGTGGTTCGCTTCCGGGTCGGCGAGGACGTCGAGCGCTCGCTGGTCAAGCTCAACCAGAAGCTGCAGAACCACTCCGATCGGATCCCTCCTGGCGCCTCTCCGCCCACGGTCAAGGCGCGGTCCATCGACGACGTGCCGATCCTGGCGCTCACCTTCCACTCCCCGCTCCACGACCACCTGACCCTGCGCCGGGTCGCGGCGCAGGTCGACGCGGAGATCAAGCACCTTCCCGAGGTCTCGGAGACCACCCTCATCGGCGGATACCGGCGTGAGATCCGGGTCCACCTCGATCCCGCTGCCCTCGCGGCGCGGGGAATGGGACTCATCGATCCGCTTCAGGCCCTGGGTCCGACCAATCGCCAAGAGGTGGCCGGCGCGCTGACCACCGGCGATCGCGACGTCATCGTGCAGACCGGGGCCTTCTTCACCTCCGTCGAGGAGGTGGCTTCAGCCGTGGTGGGTGTCCATGCCGGCAACCCGGTCTACCTTCGCGACGTCGCCGCGGTGAAGGATGGATCCGAGGAGCCCACGCAGTACGTGCTCTTCGGCACGGGAGCAGCCGGCAAGGATCTCGGCACCGAGGAGGCGGCGGTCACGCTCGCCATCGCCAAGCGCCCGGGGAGCAACGCCATCGCCGTGGCTCGGGCGGTCCTGGCCCAGACCGACCGGATGAAGGGAACGGCCATTCCCGCGGAGATCACCGTCTCCGTAACCCGGAACTACGGGGCGTCCGCGGCGGAGAAGGCGAACGAGCTCCTGCTCCACATGGCCATCGCCGTGGTGGCGGTCACGCTCCTCGTCCTGTTCATGCTCGGCTGGCGCGAGTCGGTGGTGGTGGCGATCGCCATCCCCTCCACCCTCTCGTTGACCCTGCTGGTCTTCTTCCTCCTCGGCTACACCCTCAACCGGATCACGCTCTTCGCACTCATCTTCTCCATCGGCATCCTGGTGGACGACGCGATCGTGGTGGTGGAGAACATCGTCCGCCATCGAGACCTGGAGCGTGGCGAGCGCAGCTCGCTGCGGGAGATCGCGGTGCGCGCGGTGGCCGAGGTCGGAAATCCGACCGTCCTGGCGACGCTGACGGTGATCGCCGCCATCGTGCCCATGGGCTTCGTGGGCGGCCTGATGGGCCCCTAC
>DASROG010000055.1:0-8753 GCA_035646995.1 Myxococcaceae bacterium | reverse complement strand
CGGCTGGAGATCGAGAGCCACGTCAGCCACACCTTCCGCTTCCTCTCGCAGATCCCCTGGACACGGGCGCTGAAGCGGGTGCCGGAAATCGCCTACGCCCACCACGAGCGGCTGAACGGCAGCGGATACCCACGGAAGATCCCGTCCGAGACCATCCCGGTGCAATCGAAGATGATGGCCATCTCGGACGTGTACGACGCGCTCACCGCGGCCGATCGGCCGTACAAGAAGGCCGTGCCCCACCCCGCCGCGCTGGACATCCTCCACCAGGAGGCGCGGAGCGGGATGCTCGACACCGAGCTGCTTCGCGTCTTCGTCGAGGCCGAGGTGCCCCGCCGCGCGCTGCGCCCGCCCGGCGTCTGACCGCAACGCCCCCCGCCGCCCGCACGGGACGCTAGGCTCGGTCGGACCGATGCCCGTCCAGACTCGACGCGCCAGCCTCGCCGTTCGTGCCCCGTGGTTGCTCCTGCTCGCCGGTTGCGCCACCACCGCCGCGCCGCCGCTTCCCTCCAGCCCCGACGCGGTCGCGTCCGGCGCCTCCGCCGCCGCGAACGACATCCGGCCCGAGGTCATCTCGGCGCACATCCGGTTCCTCGCCGATGATCTCCTCGAGGGGCGCGCGCCGGGCGATCGCGGGTTCGACATCGCGGCGGCCTACGTGGCGAGTCAGCTGCAGGGGATGGGGCTCGAGCCCGCCGGCGACAAGGGCAGCTGGTTCCAGCCGATGACCCTCCGGGCCGGCAAGACGCGCGAGGCGCGCCTGGAGGTGGGCACCCCGGGCGGTGAGACCGCGGCTCTCTCGCTCGAGCGCGACTTCATCGCCCGGGCCCCGCTGGGGAACGGGTTGGCCGAGGTGACCGCCCCGGTGGTCTACGTCGGCCGCGGCATCGTCGCCCCCGAGTACCGCTGGGACGACCTCACCGGCGTCGACCTCACCGGGAAGTGGGCGATGGTGCTGGTGGGTGCCCCGCTCGGAGACACGCCCGACTTCTTTCCTCCCATCCCCAGCGCGGTGTACGGCTCGGCGCGCTCCAAGCTGGAGCGGCTCCTCGCCCGCGGCGCGGCCGGCGTGCTCTGGGTACAGACTCCCGCCCGGGAGAAGATCTCCCCCTTCACCCAGGTCGTCTCCCACGCGCAGCGCGGGTGGATGACGCTGGTGGAAAACGGGCAAGTGCCCGCCCGCGAGCAGATTCCGCAGGTCGCGCTCTCGATGGCCGGGGCGGACGCGCTGCTCGCCGCCGCCGGTCGCCCCGAACGCGTCGCCACCCTGTTCGCCACCGCCGAGCGACGGGAGCGCGCACCGTTCGACCTCGGCACGCGGGTTCGCCTCCGGGTGGAGGCTGCCCTGCGCACGGTGCACACCGCCAACGTGCTCGGGCTGTTGCGGGCGGCCCCCGGCTCTCCCGCTGCGGGAGAGGCCGTGGTCTACACCGCGCACCTGGACCACCTCGGCATCGGCAAGCCGGAGGCGGGTGACGCGATCTACAACGGCGCCTCGGACAACGCCGCCGGGGTGGCCAACGTGCTGGAGATCGCGCGCGCCTTCAGCCGTCTCCCCCAGCGGCCGCGGCGTGCGGTGCTGTTCGCCCTGGTCACCGGCGAGGAGGAGGGGCTGCTCGGCTCGGAGCGGCTGGTCGACAATCCGCCGGTGCCGCGCGACGGGCTGGTCGCCGACCTGAACTGCGATTCGGGCTTGCCGGTGTTCAGGTTCCGGGAAGTGTTCGCGCTCGGGGCGGACCAGAGCACGCTCCAGCAGGACGCGGAGCGAGCGGCCGCCGCGCTCGGGCTGACCCTCGGGCCCGACCCCGACCCCAAGCAGGCCTCGGCGGTACGGAGCGACCAGTTCAGCTTCCTTCGCGCCGGCATCCCGGCCACCGCGACCAAGGTGGGTCTGGGGGGCGTGACCGAGCAGGAGCGCACCGAGGCTGCGGCCTACCAGAAGGCGCACTATCACCGGGCCGCGGACCACTGGGAGGCGAGCCGCGACCACGGCCCGGCCGCGGCGCTGGCGCGGTTCCAGTTCCTGTTCGGGCTGTCCGCGGCACAGCGGACCGAGCGGCCGCGGCTGCTTCCGGGAAGCTTCTTCCAGCCTCGACCCGGCAGCTGACTGCAAACGACCGAGCCTTCGCGGGCCGGTCCGTGCTTGTCTCCCCGGCTTCCATGCGCTTCCCCCTCCTCCTCGTCTGTCTGACCCTGGCCTGCGCCACGTCCGCGCCCCGCTCCACGACCTCACCGGGCGCCCACGGCTTCACCGATGGCGCGAGGTCCGCCGCCGCCGGCATCCGGGGAGACGCCATCGCCAGCCACATCCGCTTCCTCGCGGACGACCTGCTCGGCGGACGGGATCCCGGCACCCACGGCTACGACGTGGCGGCCCGCTACGTCGCCAGCCAGCTACAGGCGCTCGGGGTGCGCCCTGCAGGAGAGGCGGGCACCTATTTTCAGAAGGTGCCCTTCTTCCGTGGGACGCCGGTCTCGGCCTCGCTGGAGTTCAGCGGAGGCTCCGGTGCCCCCCTCTCCTTCGTCCAGGGCGAGAACATGTACCTCCTGACCGATGTGGACCGGGGGGTCACCGACGTCAGCGGCGAGGTGGTCTTCGCCGGGTACGCCCTCTCGGTGCCCGAGTACGGGTACGACGACTTCGCCCAGGTGGACGTCAAGGACAAGGTCGTCCTCGCGTTCGCCGGGGCTCCCCGCTCGGAGCGACCCGACTTCTTTCCCAGCCTGGCCTCGGCGGTCCACGGTCAGAGCGAGCGCGTGGCGCGGGAGCTCATGCGCCGCGGGGCCAAGGCGGTGGTCTTCGTGTGGCCGCCGTCGAAGGAGGCCATCACCCCGTTCAAGCGGCTCGCGGGTTACTTCGCCTTCGATGCGATGCGGCTGGAGGACGAACCGCCCCTCCTTCCGGGCGGCTTGATGAGCGTGACGGCGTTCGAGCGCGTCCTCAAGAAGGCCGGGCGCACCGAGACCGTCGCCGAGCTGGTACAGGCGTCGGCGCAGGGGAAGCCGCGTGGGTTTGCGCTGGGGCTGCGGGCGCGGATCCGGCGGGAGAGCAAGATCCGGCGGATCACCTCGGACAACGTGGTCGGCCTGCTGCCCGGCGACCCGGCCTCGCCCACGGCGAAGGAGATGGTGATGTACGGGGCCCACCTGGACCACATGGGCATCGGCAAGCCGGTGGACGGGGACAGCATCTACAACGGTGCGTCCGACGACGCGGCCGGCGTGGCGAGCATCCTCGAGACCGCGCGGGCCTTCACCCGGCTGGCCCCGCCTCTCCCGCGAGGGATCCTCTTCCTCTTCGTCACCGGCGAGGAGCGCGGCCTGCTCGGCTCGGAGTGGTTCGCCCGACATCCCACGGTGCCGCTGCAGGACGTGGTCGCCGACATCGACGTGGACGGGGCGTACCCCATCAACCCCCTGAAGGACGTGGTCGCGCTCGGAACGGACGAGAGCTCGCTGGGAGCGGACGTGGCGCGCGCGGCGGCGGCGCTCGGGCTCCAGATCTCTCCGGATCCGGAGCCGGAGGAGGCCTACTTCGTCCGGTCGGACAACTTCAACTTCGTGAAGAAGGGGATTCCCGCGGCGCAGACCTTCAACGGGGTGGCGGGACTCACCCCGGAGCAGCTGGCGGCGTACCGGGAGTTCTGGCGGAAGCGCTACCACCAGCCGCAGGACAACTTCGAGCCGGACCGCGACTGGGAGCCGTTCGCGCAGCTGACCCGCTTCAACTTCCTTCTCGGCGTGTCCATCGCCCAGGCGCAGACCCGCCCCGCCTGGAACGAGGGCAGCTGGTTCCGGCGCTTCCCCGAGGCGAAGCGGGCCGGGGAGCCGGACTGAGCCACCGACGTCGCGCCTACCGGGCCGCGTCGGGCACTGGATGCAGCAGCGGGCGTCCCGGACGGGCCTCGGTCCGGATGCCGTCGACCAGCACCGGCTGCCCGTTGACCAGCACCGTGTCGATGCCCTCGGGGAACCGTTTCGGGTTCGCGTACGTCGCGACGTCCGTCACCTTCGCCGGGTCGAAGATCACGACGTCGGCCATCATCCCCGGGCGGAGCAGGCCACGGTCCGTCAGCCCGAGCCGGCGGGCGGCGCCGCTGGTCACCTTCCGCACCGCCTCCTCCAGGGTGAAGAGCTTCTCGTCGCGGGCGTAGGTCCCGAGGAGCCTGGCCATCGACCCGAAGGCCCGGGGGTGGGTGCTCTCTGGACCCAGCGGGCCGTCCGGCGCGTCGGCGCTCCCGTCCACCCCGATCGAGACCCACGGCTGGCGGAGCGCCTCGCGCAGGTCGAACTCACTGGCGACGAACCGGAGGGCGAAGGTGTTGGCCGAATCCATCAGGACGAGGTCGACCAGGGCGGCGGCGGGCGCGGTGGCCCGTTCCTTCGCCACCTCGGTGAGGGTCTTCCCCTCGTACCGTTTCGCGTCCGGCGAGAGCGCGAAGAGCACGACGATCCGGTCAGGCTCCGTCCCGTCCTTCCAGCTCGCGACGATCTCCTGCTCCACCCGCGCTCGCTGGGAACGATCCGCGAGCAGCGCGAGCATCTTCTGGTCACCGCCGGACTGCGCCCAGCCCGGGACGTCCGCGTGAAGCATGTTCGCGCCCGCGAGGTAGGGGTACACGTTGGCGGAGACGTCCTGGCCCTGCGCGCGCGCAGCCGCGATGCGCTGGAGCACCTCGGGCATCCGACCCCAGTTCCGGGTTCCCTTGACCTTCAGGTGCCAGATCTCCACCGGGACGCCCGCGCCGCGGCCGATGGTCAGCGCCTCCTCGACCGCCTCCAGCACCCCGTCCGCCTCGGTGCGCAGGTGCGTGGCGTAGAAGCCGCCGTACTTGGCCGCCGAGCGCGCCAGCAGCAGCAGCTCCTCGGTGGTCTGGTAGCTCGCCGGCGGGTACTCGAGCGAGGCCGCAACCCCGAAGGCCCCCTGCCTCATCGCCTTCTGGACCTCGATCTGCATCCGCAGGCGCTGCTCGGGAGTCGGCTCACCCGTGCCGCGGCCCACCACCGCGGCCCGGACCTGCGCGGTCGAGACCATCGTCGCCACGTTGATCGCGGGGCGGGCTGCCCGGAGCACCTTCCAGTACCCATCCAGGTCACGCCAGGTGATCTTCACCTCGTGCTGCTTGAGCCAGCCCATCACCCCGCCGAGGATCTCGTCGTCCACCGGAGCGACGCTGCCCAGCTCCCCGGTGAGCTCGGTGGTGATGCCCTGCCGGATCTTCGACTCGGCGCGCGGATCCACCAGGAGGTAGAGCTCGCTCTGGCCGAGCAGGTCGATGAACCCAGGGGCGACCACGCGATCGCGCGCGTCGAGGCGGAGCTTCGCCGGGACGTCCCGCAGGTCTCCCATGCGGACGATGCGGTCTCCCTGGATGCCCACGTCGGCCCGGAACCACGCGCTCCCCGAGCCGTCCACCACCCGGCCGCGCTCGATGATCAGGTCCAGCTTCTGGGGCGCGGCGGTCGCGAGGAGTGCAACCAGCTGCAGGGCGAGCATGGATCGCGGATTCTCGCACGCCGCCTCGTCCGGGTGTGAGAGCTCCTGGTGTGCGATGCGCACGCTCCTCGTGCTCCTGCCGGCGCGGTCTCCCAGAGGGAGCGGCGCCGGGTGTACCGTGTGGAGTACGCCCGGGCTGGGGCTGGCCAGCGAGTGGCTCGCGCGGTGGATGTGGGGACGATGAGGGAGGAGGAAACGATGGCTCGCTCGACCCCGCTGAACGAGATGCGCCGGATCTGCCTGGCCTTGCCGGAGGCGACAGAGACCATGACCTGGGGGCAGCCGCACTTCCGGGTCCGGGGGAAGATCTTCGCCGGGTTCGGCGATCACGGCGGAACGGAGAGCATCGGCTTCAAGCTCGAGCGCGAGCACGCCGACGCGGCCATCCAGGACCCGCGCTTCACCCGCGCGCCGTACGTGGGGCAGCACGGGTGGATCAGCATGGACGTGAAGGGCGTCCGCGACTGGGGCGAGGTCCGGGCCCTGGTGCTGGAGAGCTACCGGCTGATCGCGCCGAAGGCGCTGTGGGCCGTGGTGCAAGGTGGCAAACCACCGGCCAAGGCGCCGGCTCGCCGCAGGCCCGCGGCACGAGCGCCACGCAGGCCGAGACGTTCCGCCGCGACCCGTCGCTGAGGGCCGTCGGCCACCGCCGCTCCGAGCGGACGCCGGCGGGACAGGTGATGGTCTCGTGTGCCGGAACGAGCCTGGCCTCGCTGACCCCTGGCAGGGTCGCCGGGCCCGGTGATCCTCTCTGCACGTGACAAGCCCTCCCACGTGCAGAAAGTACCGCCCGGCTGGGTGCCGTCGTCAGGCATGACGAAGTCCACCTCGGGGACGACCGGAACCCGTCGCCAGGGGTCTCCAGCCCGCTCCGGAAGCCTGACGGCGGCTGCTCCGGGCGAGGCACGACCCTCTCGTCGGTCGGTGCCGCGAGGCAAGGCTCCGACCTCGAGCCGCCGGGGAGCGGTCGGAGCGCACGGGGTCGCGCAGGCCGGTCGGAAAGGCTGCTGGGCGCGGGGCCTCGTCCCGGTCGCCCCAGAGGCCCGACGGCGTTCCTCCCGGCGCAGGCCGTGGCCTGCTCACAACATGGCGAGGAGGACGACGGTGCCGGGGGTGACCGCCTCGAGGCACCGGCGGAGGAACGCGAGCGCCTCGCGCATCCTCTCCCCGACTTCCTCGCCCTCGTTCCTCCGGTGAAGCTCGTTGAAGAAGGCGGTGAGCTCCGCGGCCGTGTACAGGCCCTCATCCAGCTCCGCGGCGCGAGGCAGGTGCTCCTCGGAGAGGATGAGATACCTGCTCCCGCGCGCCGCCCCGATCTCCCGTGCGGTCTCTTCGTGCCTCGACCGGGCGAGATCGATGCCCCGGCGCCGCTCGAGAAAGAGGAGCAGCGCGGTCAGCGGATCCCCGGAAGGGTCGAGCACCTCCAGGGCGCGTCCGTGCCGGGCCAGCGCCTCGGGGAAGAGGTCCTCCTTCCAACCCAGCAGCGTCCTCCGCGGCCGGGCAGCTCGGCGGAGCGCGGGGAGCGCCGATACCGGAACCGCGGTCGTGGTGGCGATCGCAGCTCCGGCAGCTCCCGGTCGCGGGGGGTCAGCCACCTCCCGTGGCCTTGAGGAGGGCGCGGAGCGATCTCACCCGAGCCTCAGGCGATCTCGTGGAGCCGCATGCTGTTGATCTTCCCCGGCTGACCCACCGGGGCGCCGTAGACGATCACCACCCGGTCCCCGCGATGGGCGAAACCGCGGCTGAGGAGCTCCTCCTCCACTCGACGGACCATCTCCTCGGTCCGGTCCACCGGCTCGAGAACCCGCGGCACCACGCCCCAGAGCAGCGAGAGCTTCCGCCGCACCTCCTGGTTCGGAGAGAAGGCCACGATGGGCACCGCCGGCCGGTAATGGCTGAGCAGCCGGGCCGTGTGGCCGGAGAGGGTGAACGCGGCGATCACCACCGCGCCCGCCGCGCGCGCCGCCTCGCAGGCCACCGCGGAGATGACGTCGGGGAAGGACGCCGGGAAGGTCAGCCCGGCGATGCGCGCCGGCGCCTTGCCGTGCGTCCGGGCCGCGCTCTCGGCAGCGAGGACGATCCGCTCCATCATCCGCACCGACTCCACTGGATAGCGTCCCGACGCCGTCTCCCCGGAGAGCATCAGCGCGTCCGCTCCGTCGTAGACGGCGTTCGCCACGTCGGAGGCCTCGGCGCGGGTGGGGCGAGGGTGCTCGATCATCGAGTTGAGCATCTGCGTGGCGACGATGACCGGCAGCCCGCGCAGGTTCGCCCGGCGGATGATGTCCTTCTGGATCGCCGGGACCTCCTCCGGCGGTAGCTCCACCCCCAGGTCACCGCGAGCGACCATGACCCCGTCGGTCTTCTCCAGGATCGCGTCCAGCCGGGCGATGGCCTCGGGCTTCTCCAGCTTGGCGATGATCGGCACCTGCCGCCCGACCTCGGCCATCGCCGCGCGGGCCTGATCGAGGTCGCTCGGCTGTCGCACGAAGGACAGCGCGATGTAGTCCACCCCGGACTTGATCCCGAAGACCAGGTCCTCGCGGTCCTTGGGGGTCAGCGCCTCGGCCCGGAGCGCGACCCCCGGGAGGTTGATCCCCTTGTTGTTCTTCAGGAGGCCGCCGTGGACCACCTCCGTGCGGACCAGCTGCTTCTTGTCGGTCTCCAGCACCCGCAGCTCGAGAAGCCCATCGTCGAGCAGGATGCGGTCGCCCGGGTTCACGTCCGAGGCCAGGAACGGATAGGTGGTGGAGACGATCTCCTGCGTCCCGGGCACGGTCTCGTCGGTGGTGATGGAGAAGGGGGCGCCGGGGACGAGCTCCACCTTCCCCTCCACCAGCTTGCCGGTGCGGATCTTGGGGCCCTGGAGATCTCCCAGCACGCCCACCGCCTTGCGCACCTTCAGGGAGGCGGTCCGGAGCATCGACAGAGTCTGCGCGTGCTGTGCGTGGCTCCCGTGGCTGAAGTTCACCCGGGCCACGTCCATCCCGGAGTTCAACAGCTCCTCGAGAACCTCGGGCTTCAGCGATGCGGGCCCCAGGGTGCAGACGATCTTGGCGCGTCTCATGGTGTGCTATCGCTGGAGGAGGGCGCGGAGGTTCTCGCGCTCCCAGGCGATGGCTGCCTCGTAGAGCGGGAAGGCTCGCTCACGATCGCGGAAGGCCCGGGGGTGGTGAACCCGCCGGCCCGGGCCGTTCGAGCTGGGGAAGAGCTGGTGCAGCATCTCGTGGAAGACGATGAACTCCAGGAAGTATCG
>DASROG010000054.1:0-2539 GCA_035646995.1 Myxococcaceae bacterium | reverse complement strand
ATCCACGCGGCGCGGGCCTTCACCGCCGATGCCGGCCAGGACAGCAGCAGCCTGGCGTAGAGCTCGTTGACCCTGCCGGGATTCGAACCCGAGTTTGTGCCGTGAGAGGGCACCGTCCTGACCACTAGACGACAGGGCCGTCCTGCTTGGCGCGCGCTCCTTTATCGGGCTCGGCGTCGGACGTCAACGGACGCTGGCTGGACGTCGGCGTCGAGCTCCAGCCATGCATCTCCGCAGACCGTGCACACCGCCTTGCGGCCCTCGGGGAAGGTGAGGCCGGTCTTCACCTCCACCGCGTGGCCAGCCGGCGCAGGACAGCGCGGGCACGGGCTCGAGGGCGGCCGCACCGGGTAGTCCCACTGGTGCGGAGGCAGCCGCAGCACCCGGAACCACTCGACGACCAGCGACTCGCTCCAGCCCACGTCCACCTTCCGGCCGGCGGGCACGATCCCCTTCGCCAGGCCGAGCCAGTACACCCGCAGCTCCTCCACGTGCCGCCGCATCCCTCGGGTGGCGAACGTCTGCCCCAGCATCTCGACCATCGCCATCAGCCGGGCCCGGTCCATGACCGGAACATGCGTTCAGTGGCGGGCGGGCGTCAACGGGTCCGGCAACCCCGCGCCGCTGCTAGGGTCCGTCGGGCCATGGCCGAGACCCGCCTTCACTTCCGAGCCTGCAACCTCTGTGAAGCGATGTGCGGGCTCCGCATCGAGGTGGAGGGCGACCGCATCCACTCCATCCGGGGCGACCCGGACGACCCCTTCAGCCGGGGTTTCCTCTGTCCGAAGGCAACCGCCCTCGAGGACGTGCACGTCGACCCCGACCGCCAGAAGCACCCGCTCCGGCGGACCGGCGAGGGCTGGACCCGGATCGGCTGGAACGAGGCGTTCGACGAGGTCGTGCGCCGAATCGGCGAGGTCCAGGCGCGGCACGGGCCGGACTCGGTGGCCATCTATCTAGGCAACCCCAACGTCCACAGTCTCGGGGCGCTGACCCACGGTCTCCCCCTCATCCGCGCGCTTCGCACGCACAATCGCTACTCGGCGACCTCGGTGGACCAGCTTCCGCATCACCTGGCCGCGACGACGATGTTCGGTCACATGCTGCTCCTGCCCGTCCCGGACATCGACCGGACGCAATTCTTCCTCGCGCTCGGAGCCAACCCGCTCGCCTCCAACGGAAGCATGATGACCGCTCCGGGGATGCCGCTCCGGCTCAAGGCGCTGAAGGCGCGCGGAGGCCGCCTGGTGGTGGTGGACCCGCGCCGCACCGAGACCGCCGAGGTCGCCGACACCCATTTCTTCATTCGCCCGGGCACCGATGCGCTCCTGCTCGCGTCGCTGGTGCGAACCATCCTCGAGGAGAAGCTCGGGCGGCCCGGGCGTCTGTCCGAGCTCACCGACGGGCTGGACCAGGTCCGGACCGCGGTCGCGCCGTTCGCCCCCGAGCGGGTCGCGCCGGCGACCGGCATCGCCGCCGAGGAGATCCGCGGGCTGGCGCGAGACTTCGCCCACGCGGAGTCGGCCGTGGCCTACGGGCGGGTGGGGGTCTCCACCCAGGCCTACGGCGGCGTGGGGCAATGGCTGATCCAGGTGCTCAACGTCATCACCGGCAACCTGGATCGCCCGGGCGGCGCGCTCTTCACCCGGCCGGCGGTGAACCCGATGGGTCTCGCCCCGCGCGGCGGCTACGCCCGCCACCACACCCGGGTCCGGAAGCTGCCCTCGTTCGGGGGCGAGTTCCCCGTGGCCGCGCTGGCCGAGGAGATCCTCACCCCCGGAGCGGGCCAGGTCCGCGCGCTGGTGGTGCTGGGTGGGAACCCGGTGCTCTCCACGCCCAACGGCGCGCAGCTGGAGAAGGCGCTCGGCACGCTCGAGTTCATGGTGGCGGTGGACCCCTACCTGAACGAGACCACCCGCCACGCGAATCTCTTGCTCCCTCCGACCACCGCGCTCGAGCGTGAGCACTACGACGTCGTCTTCCACCTGCTCGCGGTCCGGAACACCGCGAAGTGGTCGCCGGTGCTCTTCGCGCCGGCGCCGGGAGCGAAGCACGACTGGGAGATCTTCCAGGCGCTCACCCGGAGGCTCCGGTCACGCGGAAGGGCGCGCCTGCTCCGGCCGGTGCGCGCGGTGCTGGACCGCCTCGCCACGCCCCGGCGTCTGATCGACCTCGGGCTCCGCACCGGGCCCTACGGCATTCGCTCGCCGCAGAGGCTCTCGGTGTCGAAGCTCGAGGCCAACCCGCACGGCATCGACCTCGGCCCGCTCGAGCCGTCCCTGCCGGGACGGCTGATGACCCCCGGCAAGCGCATCCAGCTCGCGCCGGAGGTCCTGGTCCGGGACCTCGCCCGCGTCGAGTCCGAGCTCCTCTCCAGCCCGGTCGCCCGGAACGACGCGCTCCTCCTCATCGGCCGGCGCGACCTCCGGAGCAACAACTCCTGGATGCACAACAGCCAGCGGCTGGTGAAGGGCCCCGAGCGCTGCACCCTCCTCATGCATCCCGAGGATGCGCGCGCCCGGGGCCTCGCCCCGGGTCA
>DASROG010000053.1:0-12249 GCA_035646995.1 Myxococcaceae bacterium | reverse complement strand
GTGCATTCGCTGGCCGAGTACCTCGAGCTCCACCCCGAAGCGATCCTGAAGGGGAAGCAGTGATCGAAACGAGCCATCTTCGCCTGCCGCCACTCCTCGCCTGCGCGATGTCCCTCGCGCTGGTGGGCTGCTTCGGGACCTCGCGCCCTTCGCGGTTCTACACGCTGGAGCCGCTTCAGGTGCGGGAGGGTCCGGGCGCGACGGCCGCCGATGCGACCCTGGCGGTCGGGCCGGTCGAGCTCCCGGACTACGTGGACCGCCCGCAGATCGTGACCCGCTCCGGCAACAACGAGCTCGTCATCGCGGAGTTCGAGCGCTGGGGTGGTTCGCTCGAGAAGCAGATCAGCGGCTCTCTGGTCGCGACGCTTCGGGATCGCCTGGCACCCCGGCGGATCGCGGTCGTCCCGTGGAAATCGACCGTCCTGTCGAGCGCTACTCCTGACCGGATGACGGTCAGCGTCTCGCGTTTCGATGGTGTGCGCGGTCAATCGGTCGTCCTGCAGGCCAGGTGGGAGCTGTGCACCCAGAGTGGCGGGAAGCGAGAATCGCTCGGCGTGAAGGAGGCGTCCGTGACGGAGCAGATCGACGGCCCCGACTACGACGCGCTCATCGCGGCGATGCAGAGGGCGCTAATCCGTCTGGGCGAGCAGATGGCCGACAGCGTTGCGGCGGCAAAGCAGGTGGCAAGGGCGCCCTGAGTACCGGACGAGGTTGAGCTCGGCTGGCGGGACGAAAGCGGCGAGGCACTGGCCGGTGCGGGATGTCCGCCGGTGCCGACCCCGCTGCCATCACCTGCGCCGGGGTCACGAACCCCGCCTGCGCCGCCAGCACCCCGAGGATCAGGTTCCGGTCGTCCATACTCAAGGGGAGTCGACCTCGAGCTCCACGCCCCGGAGCCGGAACCCGCCTTCGGCGAGCGTGCGAGCCGCCGCCGAGCCGAGCGTGCGCGAGAGCGGCCGCTTCTCCTGGAGTGAATCGAGGACCCGCTCGGGACTTCCGCCCTTCGCGACCAGCGCTTCCGCAGCGAGCGTCAGCACCAGGTCCCGCCGCGCGGGGCTGAGCGCGCCCGAGTCCACCAGGTGATCGAGCAGCGACCGGTCGTCGTCCGCGAGCATCCGCGCCGAGGCGGCGGCCATCACCTGCGCCGGAGTGACGAACCCCGCCTGGGCCGCAAGCACCCCAAGGATGAGATTCCTGTCTTCCATCGGCACGGGCTGAGTGCAGGCGAACGAACGTGATGACGGGCCACCTTACCGCCGACGGGCTGGATCCACACGCCGTCGGGTCGGCCAGTGCACGGCCTCACTCCGAGCCGAGGGACCGAACGTCGATGCCGTAGCGGGTGACCCAGCGGACGATCTGGGTACGGCCCTTCCCGAGCACCCGTGCCACCGCGCTCATGTTCCCGTGGTGCTCGCGGAGCAGGACCATCAGCTCGTCCCGGTGCCGGGCCTCCTCGGGGGTCAGCTCGCGAGGGGGCTCCTCGCCGGTCCGGCCGACCACGTCCGGGGGAAGGTGAGCGAGGTCGATCACTGCCGCTCCGCTGAGAGCCAGGGCTCCGGACAGCGCCTGCTCCAGCTCCCGGATGTTGAGCGGCCAGCGATAGCTGAGGAGCGCCTGCGCTGCCGCCGGCGTGAGCCGTACGTCCGGTCGCTCGGGAGCGAGCTTGCGCAGCAGCAGGGAGATGAGGAGACCCAGGTCCTCCTTCCGGTCTCGCAGCGGCGGGAGCTCGAGAGTGACCCCCTCCAACCGGGCCAGGAGATCGTGACGGAACTTGTCCTCTCGCACCAGCCGGTCGAGATCGCGATGGGTGGCGGCGAGGACGCGGAGGTCGAGCGCCTGGGGGCGATGGCCGCCGATCGGCAGCACCTCCGATTCCTGGAGCACCCGGAGCAGCGCCGCTTGTGCCGCGGGCGGGAGGTCTCCGATCTCGTCCAGGAAGAGGGTGCCTCCATCCGAGGCCCGAACGAGCCCCAGGCGGTCCTGGTCCGCGCCGGAGAAGGCGCCCTTCTTGTGCCCGAAGAGCTCGCCCTCCACGAGGGTGGGCGGGATCCCGCCGCAGTTGACTGGCACCAGCGGGCCATGGCGGCCGGAGAGCCCGTGGATGGCGCGGGCGAGCAGCTCCTTGCCCGTTCCGCTCTCCCCGGCGATCAGCACCGGCACCCGGCTGGTGGCGACCCTGGTGGCGCGCTCCAGGACCAGGCCGAACGCGGGCGAGAACGTCGTCAGTGGCCCGATGCTCCCCTCGGCGCCGTCGCAATCGCGAACCCCCGGTCCCTCGTTTGGAATGTCCTCGCGGAAGCGCAGGAGCGTGTGTCCCAGCTGGAGGAGCGCGCCGTCGTCGAGCTCGGCCTGCTCCACCCGCCGGCCATCGACGAGCGTTCCGTTCTTCGAGCCGAGGTCGCGGAGGATCCACAGTCCCTCGGAGCGGCGAAGCACCACCTGCTCGGAGGACATCCACCCGTCCGGAATCTCCACCGCGAGCACCCGGGAGGAGACCGCGCGTGTGCTGCGACGGGTGCCTCGTCCGATGGTGACCTGCTCGAGTCCGGTGAGGCGCCAGCGTGCAGGACCGGCCAGGGGGCGTTCGCACTCGACTTCCAGGAAGAGGTGCGGCCCGTGCGCCACCTCCGAGGAAGAGGTCTCGACTTGGGACAGAGTCTCGCCCTTGCGAGCCACGGCGGCATTATATCGGACGGCGGTACGGTCGAAACGAGGCTCCCCGCCCCTTGCCACGGCACATCAGTCGGCGACCCGGAGGACGAGACTCCCTGGCGCCTTCGGCTCGAGGCCCTCCAGCTTCCGGTGCGCAAGAATTGCGTCCCGGAGTGGCAGCACTTCCCCGAGTGGCACCGGAAATCCACCCTCGTCGATCCATCCGGACAGAAGACCGAGACGAGCCGTGGTGACCCTCCCCACGAAGAATCGGGCGGAGATATCGCGGCGCCCGAAGGATGCCGGTTCGAAGCTTTGCGCCGAGGAAACCAGCCGGCCTCCCGGTCGGAGCAGACGGAGGGACGAGCTGGCCAACACGCCCCCCACCGTGTCGAGCACCAGGTCGAACGCCGGAGTCCGGGCGGGAAGGGACGTGAGCACCTGGCGTGCCCTGAGCCGATGCGCCTCTCCCACCTCGGAATCTTGCACGACCGCCACCACCTCGGCGCCTCGGCGCAGAGCGAGCCGCGTCGTCCACTGACCGACGTTCCCACTGGCATGGAGCACGAGCGTCCGCATCCCTGCCGAGATGTCGGCGAGCTCGACCATCTGGAGCGCCGTGCAGGCGACGACGGGGACCGCCGCCGCCTCGATCGATGTGAGCATGATGGGCCGGACAGAGATCCTTGCCTCATCGGCCAGCGCGAGCTCGGCGTGAGCCCCCGTAAAATGAGCGTTGGTCACGCCGTAGACGACGTCCCCGACTGCCACCGAGGAGACGCCGGGTCCCACCGTCTCCACGACCCCGGCGAGCTCCGCGCCGATCACCAGCGGAAGTGGCCGCGGGACCGGGCTCTTCCCGGATCGAACCTGGACGTCCCAGGGTCCTACGCCGGCCGCCTGGACCCGGACCCGCACCTGGCCCGGGCCCGGGGGTGGGGTATCCACAAGCTCGATCCCGATGACCTCCGGTGGGCCGAAGCGGCGCACGACGGCTGCGAGACCGGCGTCGACGGAAGAGGTCATGGCTCGCTCGATAGGGAGACTCGCAGCTCGGGGGCGACCTGCGCCGGTTTCAGGGAGCGCACGTGCGGAGGCCCAGGCCCTGGAGGAGAGCGTCGGTTCGTGCTCGGTGCGTCTGCTCTTCCGCCAGCTTCCTCTCGCGCGTTCGAGCGGCAGCCGTGCTGGGCCCGGTGAGAAGACGGTTCAACTCGCTGATCGCGAGGTCCTCGGCCACGTGCGCGAGCTCGTCTCCGAGAATCCGGAGACCCCGGAAGCGGACCAGCATCCGCAAGAGGCGCGGGAGCACTGCCGGCAACTCGAGCTCCGCCGAAGACGCAGTGCGGCTGGCTTCGGCGATTGCCCTGCGGGCAATGCTGCTCCAGAGGTCAGCCTTCGCCCAGTCGAACAACGTCCGGGCATCGAGGCGGAGATGCTTGAGGGACGCCGCCGCCACCGCTCTTCCGCCTCGTCGCCGGCCTCGACGCGTACTGCGCTGCGACAGCTCCGCCCAGGCGATGCGGCAGGCGAGAAGCTCGACCTTCGACTCCGGGTCCTCGTCCGGACGTCGCTCGAGAGCCTCGATCTCCGTCCGAAACGTCACCTGATCGGGTGCACCGCTCCGCGCCAGCTCCCGGCCGGTGAGGCTGCAGAGTCGCTGGAGCTGTCCGACCAGGAGCTTCGACCTGACCTGCACCTCCTCTGCGGTCGCGCGGCGGACGCGCTCGCGGAGGTCGTGGAGCACGAGGGCGGCGCGGTCCACCAACGGAACTGGCGGCTCCACGGTGAGCTGGGTGGCGAGGGCTGAGAGGGGCATGGGCACCCGGCTGTCTGAGCACGCCGCGTGCCAGTCACGGAGGTGCACCGACACGGGGTTCCGCGGCCGAACCGGCCCGCCCGACACAGCCTCGTCAGCACGGTCGGGGTGTGTCGTGTGTCGGTGTCGGCGCCTCCTCCGGGGGGCCACTGCTCCCCCCTGCGCTGGCCCGGGCTCGTCTCATGCCGCCGCGGTCTGGGCGAACAGGTGCCTCGCCTGGATGCGTTCCGCGACGCTCGGGGGCACCATGGAGATCCACCCGGGATCCCGCGCCTGTATCCGCTTCAGCACGTCCGCGGCCCGGATAGACAGAAGCGCCGGGTCGGACGGCTCGAGCGCCCTCAGGTGATCGAAGCCGAGCACGAACTGCCGCAGGTGCTCGGCAGGCTTCGTCGGTGCCGGGTCCAGGGCGGTGATCAGTCTTCCCGTCGCCGTGTCGAGCGTCGGGTAGACGTAGACCTTGACCGAGCGCTTGAAGAGCCGGCCCACTGACTCCAGAGCGCCACCGTCGAGCTTCTTGCTGAACTGTTCGTCGAAGAGATCGTTCAGGGTGTCAACGCCCAGGGCGATTCCGATCAGCCGGTCGGTGGAGGCCGACAGGTAATCCGCCAGCTGGTAGAAGGGCCCGAAGCGCGAGACGAGCACGTCGAACCCGAGCGCGTGCAGGATCTCCGCACGGGCCAGGAAGTCCGCCGGCCCGGCGAGATCCTGGTCCGGCTGCCGCAGATTGTTCAGCGTCATCTCGGCGATGACGACCGGCTCCAAACCGTGAACCTCCGGCTCGAGGACGAAGCGTTCTCGCGCCCGCTCGAGGAGATCCAGCGTCAGCCTCGTGGCCGGGCGAAAGCTGCCGCGCTCGACCAAGATCGGCTTCCGGTAGAGAACCTCCGAGGGCTGCACGACCTCGCCGCTCGCGGTGAACATTGCCGCATCGGTCAGCCGACGCTCGACCAGCTGAAGGCTGACGATCCGGTTGTCCACCCCGACGAAGGCGGGCCCCGAGACCTTCAGCAAGTCGATCTCGACCCGCTCGCGGGACAGATCGTCGAGCAGTGACTCGAGGGCGCGGGACAGATCCTCCCGCCCGAAGAAGGCCGCGTGGAGGAGATTCACTCCCAGGACCCCCAGCGCCTCCTGCTGCTGGACCGGATCGCGGTCGAGGAGGTGCACGTGCAGGAGGAGGGAGGACGGTGACTGGCGTGGCTCGGCCTGGAAGCGCAGCCCGACCCAGCCGCGTCCGTGCTGATCGCCCTCTGGCTTCCGGGTGGCGACCGTGTCCGCGAAGGCAAAGAAGGTGCTTCGATCGCCCCGGATGGAACCGAGGCTCTCGAGGAGCTGCTGGAACTCGCGATCGAGCATCGCCTCGAGACGCTGCCGGCTGACGTAGCGCTGCGTGGGGCCGTAGTGCGAATCGCTCAACGCCATGTCGTAAGCGGAGATCGACTTCGCGACCGTGCGGGAGGCGCCGCCGCCTGCCTGAAAGAACCAGCGCGCGACCTCCTGGCCGGCGCCGATCTCGGCGAAGGTCCCGTAGGTCCTGGCATCGAGGTTCAGCTCGACTGCTTTGCGTTGGGTTCGAGATCCGAAGTCGCCGGAAGTCGGCATGGGAGGGTCCTTTCCTGGTGCGATTCACGGCTCGCGGCCGATCTCCTCGGTCGAGAGCTCGGCGGCGAATCCGCGGATGAGCTCCAGACAGAGCAAGTCGTCGTCCTCGATGGCCCCGGCCAGCTCGGCCTGCGAGATGACCAGCGCCGCGGTGGGAACGGTCGCGACGGCCTGCACCGGGAGCGGGACTCCGGCAACGGCCTCGGCGAGGCCGACGACCTCGCCGGCCCTGGCCATGCGCGCGGTGCCCTGTTTCGGGAGGAGACGGAGCGACCCATGAGTGATGATCAGGACGTCGGCGCCCCGGGGCGCCGGCGGGACCTCCATCCCGCTCGCGAGCCGCAGCTCCCGCGCGACTCGCGCGAGGCGAGCGACCGCGGCGATGCCGCCGCCGCCCGGGCCGAGCAGCTTGCGGAGCACGAGCATGCGCGAGATCAGATCGGTCCCGTCCGGGGTCTGCTGAGACGTGATACGAAACGCGGGTCCGCTGGCCTGCTGGACGGTGCGGAGCTGCCAGGCGAGGGCACGAAGGAGGTGGCGGCAGAGCTCGCCGTGCTCCTCGAGAACCGCGAGAAACGTGTCCCGCTCCAGCACCAGCAACACCGTTCCGCAAGGTGCGACCAGGTCTGCCCTGACGCATCGCTCGCCGAGAAGGGCCAGTCCGGCGACGCGGGCCGGATTCCAGTCCGGGTTCTTCTCTCCCCCGGCCATCGAGAGGTCGCCGCGCAGCGGGACGTGCATTGCATCCGGCCGCTCGCCGGCCTTCACCAGGACCCTTCGTCGGAGAACGACCTGCTCTCGACCCGCGAGCGCCAGCTGCGAGAGCTCCGCGGGAGGCAGGACCTGGAAGGGGGCGAGTCGAGTCAACGCCAGCACGCGCCCGGCCAGGTCGGGACGGGTCGACTCAGGCATCGGAGACCTCGAGCACGGGGGGGAGAGCATCGGTCCCGTCGGGCGAGGCGGTGAACCAGTGGCGATCGCGTGCCAGCCGTCGCGCGAGCAACCGGACCAGCTCGCTGCGTTGCCGCAGGAGGATGGTCACGAAGCCCTCGGCGGTGAGCCCGGGAGGGAGCAGGGAGCGGGAGTCGAGAGGCGCCGAGCCGGGTGCCTCGACAAGCTGGAGGATCCGGTCGCGCCAGCGAACCGGGAGCAGCTCCAGGAGCACCTCCCTGGCAGTCTCCTGCTGTTCGGGGCTGCCGGAGCGGGTGCCCCGGGACGCCTGCTCCAGCTGACGACCGGGAAGGAGGAGGTCGAGGGTGCGGAAGACCCGCTCCAGGGCGCGGGTTTCCTTGTCCTGGAGGAGCTCGAGGAGCAGTCGACCCGCTGGATTTCCGTCGCCGGCGATCGAGAGTCGCTCGCCGGCGATGCGGAGCGCGCGGTCCTTGCTGGCCGCAGCGAGCTCGACGTCGAGGGCCTCGGCGAGACGTCCCCCGTCGAGCGAGAGTCCAGGGTGCGCGCTTCGCAGCTGATTGAGGGCGCGAAGCGATCGGAACCGGTCGAGCCCGCCTCGGGGCTGCGCGATCCGGGCGAGCAGCGCAGGCGCGGCCTGCCCAGGAGGGAATTCGGCCAGCGCCGCGGGCAGCTCACGTGCCACGGCGAAGGCCGTCGAATCCCGGAGGAGCAGCGTCGCGAGGAGATCTCGGGCCGGCCGGCCCATGTGCAGCAGCGCCTTCCGAGCTCCGGGCCGGAGGGCGTGATCGGCCAGCAGCAGGACCGTGCGGGAGATGAGCCTGGCGGGGAGCGGGGAGAAGGCGTCCGAGGCCCGGAGTAGCTCCTGCCGGACCTGACGGTCACCGGACTGGAACATCCAGAGCGCCACGCGCAGCAGGTCCGACCGGGGAGCGTTGGCGATCGCCCAGGCGATGGCGCGGCGGTCCTCGATGGCTCCGCGCCTGGCAGCGAGGACGAGCAAACCCCGGAAACGGCGGCCGCGTACCGGATCCCGCGAGAGAGCGACCAGCGCCGACGCGCGGACCTTCGGCGCGGGATCGTCGAGGAGGGTCACCAGCTCCGCGACCGGCTTCCCCGCCTGTACCCAGGATTCGGCTGCCGCGGACCGGACCTCGGCAGAAGCGTGGCGGAGCAGATGCGGAAGCAGCGTCTCGAGGTCGGGGCGGTGCAGCGGGGCGAGCACGCGGAGCGCAGAGAGCACCACCGAGGCGTCCGGGTGGTGCAGCACGAGCGTCGGGATGAGGTCGGTCCGTCCGCCCCCTGACAGCAACTCGAGAGACGTGAGCACCTCGACGGGTCTTGTCGAGCCGAGCGCGGCGACCAGGATCTCCGCCGAGGCCAGGTCGAGCTGGCCCGTAACGGGGGACTCCAGCCGTCCCGATCGGAGCTGCGCCTGGAAACGGACCAGGTACCGCGAGCGGAGCACGCGTGAGGCCAGGACCCAGAGGAGCGCGACGGTCGCGAGCAGCACCGTGACGACACGCAGCTGGGCTGTCGCTGGAGCCCAGCCGGTCACGAGCAGGACCACGGACGCAGCCGCCTGTCCTCCCCGTTGCCCGACGACGTCGATGGACGGCTTGATGAGCCGCCGTTCCGCCGTGGCCACCGGGATGTACAGCAGCTCGCTGCCGACCCGGTGGATGGACGGGCGGAGGCCGCCGTCCAGCGTCTTCAGGAGGAAGAGGAGCGCCATGCTTCCGACCAAGGCGAAACCGGCAGTCGTGGCAAGCACCAGGGCGGGGAGAAGGGCCAGGCTGCGGGTGACGCCTGCTCGTCGGAGCAGGATGCGCAGCAGGAGGAGCTCCGCGACGAGCGCCAGGAGGCTCTGACCCAGCTGAACGTTCGCGACCACCTGCGGGATGCGAGCCGCCGCCGTGCCGGCCACGAGCGCAGCCTTGAACAGGTAATCGAGCAGCGTGGCGCTCGCGGCGGTCAGCAAAGTGAGCACTGCCAGCAGCCGGAGGTAGGGGTCCTCCCGGAGAACTTCGGGGACCGCCCTGGTGACGACGGCCGCGGGCTCGGTCTGGGAGCCCGCACCGACCTTCGGGACGGCGACGAGAGCGAGGAGGACCGCCACGAACGTGACGCCGGCGGACGCGGGGAGCAGCAGGACGGGCGTCGAGGCCTGGAGAAGGAGCCGGGCGCCTGCGCTTCCGGCCACGGCGCCGAGCAGTCCGCCGGCGGCGATGAACCCGAAGGTCCTCTTGGCGTCACCCAGCGCAAAGGCCTCGTCCGCGGTGAGCCAGAACTGGACGAAGACCAGCGACGCGAAGAGGGCGCTCCAGACGTAGAACGCGACGACGGCGCCCGGTTGACCCGTCGCTAGCCAGAAGATCAGCGTGACCGTTCCCGTGCCGAGGAGCGTGATGGGAAGCGCACCGCGGTGTCCGGTGGACCACAGGAGGCGCTGGAGCGGGGTGAGCGACAGCACCGTCGCGGTCACTGCGAGGCAGACGAACGGAAGGCGGCTGATCGGTTGCCGGGTCAGGAAGAGGCTGTCGCGCGCGGTCTCCAGCAGTGTGTGGGCGGCGACCAGCAAGAAAAGGAGCGTCGCGAAGGGAAGGGCCCGCATGAGGGTGGTCTTCCCCGGATCTGGAGCCGCTCCTGACACGCGCCCCCCGTCCTCAGGCTGCGTACCTGACGAGGCCCGCACGCAGGCGGGAGCGGGCCCGGGAGAGCCGCACGCGCCTGGCAAGGTCGGTGATCTGGAGCGCCTCTCTGGTCTCCGCGGGGTCGTAACCGCGCAGCTGGAGGAGCACCACCGACCGCTGCGTCTCCGGAAGCTCCCGGACCGCCGCATCGAGGACGCGCGCCCGCTCTCGCTCGAGGACCACGCGCTCGGCCGTCCGGTCCGTCACGGGCTCGAGGCGACCTGTGGAGCGGTACGCATCGGTCCCGGATGGCTCCTCCGAGGACTCGAGGTTCTCGCCCATTCTCGACAGCTTGACGATGCGCGACTGCTTGCGTCGGTAGTCACGTGCGCGATTGATGACGATCCCAGTGAGCCAGCTCAAAAGACTGGAGCGGCCCTCGAAGCGGTCCACGCTCGCGAGCACGACGAGCCAGGTGTCCTGGACCATGTCCTCGGCGAGGGCCCAGTCCTTCAGGAGCTTGAACGCGTGCTGGCGCAGCCGCCCCTGGTAGCGCCGGACCAGCTCGGTCTGTGCCGAGCGATCGCGGGCACGAAGGCGCCGGATGAGCTGGAGCTCCTGCTCATCGGGGGGGAGGCTATGCAACGTGCGGGGCGACATCTTCATCTCCTTCGACTGAGTGGACGTGCCTTCGAACCACAGACATCTAACTAGTTAGTTACATCCTCTGACTTAATGCCCTGGCGGGTCCGCGTCAAGTCCCCTGTCGGTGGCCTGGTTGCGCGGGTTACGGGACGTGCGGCAGGGCCGGGACCGGTGGGCCCGATGGCCGCGTTGGCCCGGCGCCGCGTGAGGGCCCGGGAGTCCGCTCACCGCTCAGCAGATCCGCACCTGCGGTGGTGGAGAGAGTTTCACAGGGTGAGGAGGCGGCCTCGTCCGGCTCGACCTCATCACCGCCCTGGAGGCGCAGCCCCGGCCCTGGCACCTCGGCCACCCGGTTCACGAAGCGCCGGCCGAAGAGGATCTGATGGGGGGTGTACCGATGGCCCACCTGGACGAGCTGACCAGTGGGACCGTCGATGCCCACCACCGTGGCGAAGAGCTCCGCCCCGCTGGCCCGGAGGGAACCAGGGGTGGCACCGTGCAGGGGGCTCGATGCATCCATGCTGTGAATCATCGTCAGTCCGCCCGCGGAGAGCGGGGAGAGCTCGCGGGTCAGCGTCAGGTCGCGCAGCCGGTGGAGCGTCTGGCCCCCCGCGTCGCGCTCCGTCCGCATCAGGGTGAGACGGACCAGGGCCCCCGCGATGGAGCTCCACTGCTCGCTCCTGACCCGGACCATGAGGGTGGGCACCCCCTCCAGCGGGGTCACCACGGCCATCCGGGCGAACGCCACGTGAGGATGGACCGTCGAGGCCCGCGCGAAGATCAGCCCGGTGGCCATGACGGTCAATATCGGCCCCAGCAAGGCCTCGATGGTCACGATCAGATTCGCGACCAGCGACACCGGATGCATCTGCCCGTAGCCGATGGTGGCCAGCGTCTGCACGCTGAAGAAGAAGGCGTCGGCGAACGAGCCCGGTCGGGCGTGCGCGATCCCGGCCACGGCGAGGTACAACACTGCAAAGACCAGGTTCACCCCGAGAAACAGCCCGGCGATCACCGCCAGCACGACCCCCAGGGGCGCCGAGAGGAGGAGGCGGTAGCCCTTCCCGAGGGTCCATTGCCGCGGGGACAGGGACACGTTCATCGCCAGAATGACCTCCGGAACGGCTACAACAAACTAGTTAGTTACATAGCGTCCCGAAGTCAAGCCGGAGGGCGGTCGGAGAAGCGGGGAGTCGACCGCCAGGGGCCCGGGTCAGCCCGGACCCGGAGACACCTGACGGGAAGAGCGCTCTCTGCGAGCTGTCACGCGGTGCGCCGCTCGAGCGCGCTGTCCGGCTCCAGCAGGATGCGGCAGACGTAGTCGACGAACTGGTCGTCGGTGTAGTGCACGCCGCTCTGCTCGCGCGCCAGAGTCATCACCGAGTGCTGGAGCGGGTATCCGATTCCCAGCGAGACCAGCACCGACCGGAACAGCTCGGGATCCGTCGTGGCGCGCAGTTCCCCTGCCGCGCGTCCCCGCCGGACCAGATCCGAGATCAGCTCGAGCAGGGGACCGGAGCTGTCGAGAATGATGTCGCGACCGCTCCGTCCGTTCGAAAGAAGGTCCCAGGCGAGGAGACGCGCGAATGCTCGATCCTTGATGAGCAGTCGGAGGAACCGCCGAACGATCTCTTCCAGTGCTCGACGTGGGCTCACCTCCGAGGCGAAGGCCTCGGAGAACGCGGGATCGGTGAACTCTGCGAACCGAGAGGAGAGGACGGCGCGGTAGATCCCCTTCTTGTCTCCGTAGTAGGCGTAGATCAGCGCCTTGTTGGCCCCGGCACGCGCGGCGATCTCGTCCACCCGCGCTCCGGCGAAGCCTTTCTCGGCAAACACCAGAGTGGCCGCGTCCAGCAGTACCTCGCGGGTCGCGCTCGCGTCCCTGGGTCGCGGCCTCTTTCGCTGTGGTGCCATGTGACTTTTTTTAACCAACATGTTGGTTAGTTGCAACGTCTCAGGCCGCCGCCAGGGGGCCCTTGCTTGGGT
>DASROG010000052.1:0-4349 GCA_035646995.1 Myxococcaceae bacterium | reverse complement strand
CTACTACCACCGCCTGGGCACGCCGCAGTCGCGGACCTGCTGGTCTACGAGCGCAAGGACCAGAAGGAGTGGGGCTTCGGAGCAGTCGTCTCCGACGACGGCCGCTGGCTGGTCATCCACGTCTGGCAGGGCAGCGATCGGCGGAATCGCCTCTACGTCAAGGATCTGGCGCGGGCGGGCTCGAAGGTCCGCCCGCTGGTCGACGTGCTCGAGGCGAAGTACCGCTTCGTGGGCAGCCAGGGGCCGGTGCTGTGGTTCCACACCAACCTGGATGCTCCCCGCGGGAAGATCATCGCCATCGACATGCGGGCGCCGGACCGTGCCCGCTGGAGGACGCTGGTCCCCGAGAGCGGTGCCCGGCTGGAGAGCGCCTCCACTGTGGGCCGCCGGTTCGTCCTCAACTATCTCCAGGACGCGCACAGCGTGGTCCGCATCCACGGCCTGGACGGGAAGCCGCAGCAGACGCTGAAGCTCCCCGGGCTGGGGACGGCGGAGGGCTTCGAGGGGCGGCTCACCGACGACGAGACGTACTTCTCGTTCGAGACCTACGCCTCGCCGAAGGCAATTCTCCGGCTGGAGCCGACGACGGGCGAGCTGCGCGTCTTCCGCGCGCCGCAGCTCAAGTTCGAGCCCGGCGAGTTCGAGAGCCGGCAGGTCTTCTACCCGAGCAAGGACGGCACCCGCGTGCCGATGACCCTCACCTTCCGCAAGGGGACCGAGCCGGACGGGCAACGGGCGGTGCTCCTCTACGGGTACGGCGGGTTCGACATCTCCGAGACGCCGACCTTCAAGCCCACCTGGCTGGCGTGGATGGAACGCGGAGGCGTCCTCGCCGTGGCCGGCCTCCGGGGTGGAGGTGAGTACGGCGAGACGTGGCACCAGGCAGGAAGGAAGCTGAGAAAGCAGAACACCTTCGACGACTTCATCGCGGCGGCGGAGTGGCTGATCCGCGAGCGCTGGACCACCTCTTCCCGGCTGGCCATCCAGGGCGGTTCGAACGGAGGTCTCCTCGTGGGCGCGGTGACGAACCAGCGACCGGACCTGTTCGGGTGCGCGCTGCCCAGCGCGGGGGTGATGGACATGCTCCGCTTCCAGAAGTTCACGATCGGCTGGGCGTGGACGTCGGACTACGGCTCCTCCGAGAACCCCGAGGAGTTCAGGGCGCTGTACGACTACTCTCCAGTGCACGGCATCAAGCCGGGGAGAGCCTACCCGCCCACGCTGGTCATGGCCTCGGACCACGACGACCGGGTCGTGCCCGCGCACAGCTTCAAGTACATCGCCGCGCTCCAGGCGGCGCAGGGCGGTCCGGCGCCGGTGCTCATCCGCATCCAGACCCGGGCCGGGCACGGGGCCGGCAAGCCGACGACGAAGAAGATCGAGGAGGCGGCGGACATGCTCGCCTTCACCACCCGCGCCCTCGGCTTGCCCGGTGGCCGCTAGACGGCGGTCGAGCCTTCGCGGCCTCCGCCGGTCTCAGGCGGCCCGGTGGCTCGCGCCGGGCTGGCCTCGTGGAGCCGGCGGCACGTGGGGCCACCCGGCGAGACCGTCTCCGCCGGCCTCCTTCGCCAGGTAGTCCGCAGCGATGTTCGCGCTCTCCATGATGGTGAGCAGCCCGCTGCCCGGGTGCGTGCCCCCACCGACCCAGTAGAGCCCCTCGACGTCGGGGCTCTTCACCCTGGGCCGCAGCGGTCCGAGCTGCCGCCAGCCATGCGCGAGGTTGAAGACCGCGCCTCGGAACACGTTGAAGTCGTCGCGCCAGGTCGCGGCGGTGAACGTCCGCCGGGCCCGGATGTGCCGGGGCACGTCGTGCAGGCCCACCTTGGAGAGCCAGCCCGGCACCCGCTCGGCCAGCACCTGCTCAGTTCGCGCCCAGTCCACCGCCTGGCCGGTGTTGGGCGTGGGCACCAGGACACAGAGCGTCGAGTGACCGGGCGGCGCGCCGCTCGGGTCGGTCACGCACGGATTGCAGACGTAGAATGGCGGGTCGTCCTCGTCGACGAACCGGTCCTCGAGCGTGGCCGCGTCGGTCCGCCGGACGTTGTTCGACAGGTAGACGAGGTGGTGGGGGAGATCGTCCCACCGGCGGTCCAGCCCGAGGTAGAGCATGAAGGTGCTGCAGGAGTACCGGGCTCCCTCGAGCACCCGGTCGCTCAGGCGGGTCCCCTCCCGCCACTCGGGGTCCACCAGGTGCGTGGCGGCGTAGGGCAAATCGGCGTTCACCACTACCGCGTCGGCCTCGATGCGCTCGCCGGCCGCGAGCTCCACCCCCCGGGCGTGCGCGGCGTCGATCCACACCTTCCGGACCGGAGTTCCGAAGCGAAAGCGAGCGCCGAGGTCCTCCGCGCAGCGCTGCATGCCACGGGCGAGCGCGCGGAAGCCGCCCTGCACGTGCCACACCCCGAAGGCCAATTCCAGGAAAGGAATCACCGAGAACACACTGGAGCAGGTGGTCGGGTGCAGGCCCAGGTACTTCGAGGGGTAGGCCAGCGCGTACGTGACCCGGTCGTCGTGGAAGTGCTCGTCCAGGTGAGCGTAGAGGCTCTGCCAGGGCTTGAAGCGGAGCGTGGGAAGAAGACGCCAGGGCGCGTAGTAGCCGAGGTCCCCCGCGGGGGTGGCCATGAACTTCTCGTACGCGATGGCGTACTTGTCGCGGCTGAGCTCCATCCAGCGCCGCATCGCCATCGGCAGGCGCCGGTCGAGCTTCGCCAGCGACGCCTCGAGGCGCTCCCGGTACCGCGAGGTCTCCAGCTGCGTCCCGTCCCAGAAGTGCACCCGGGTGTTGGGGTCCACGGGCAGGAGGGTGAGGTAGTCCTCGAGGCGCTTCCCCGAGCGCTGGAAGATGCGCTCCAGCACGCCGGGCAGCTGGAGGATCGAAGGGCCGGTGTCGAGCGCGTACTCGCCTCGCTCACCGAGGGTGAGCCCCTTCATCCGGCCGCCGGGAACGGCGTCCTTCTCCACCACCGTGACGTCGAGTCCCAGGCCGGCCAGGTTGATCGCCGCGGCCAGCCCGCCGGGCCCGGCTCCCACCACCACCACGCGCAGTGGCCCCCTCGTGGTCTCCATCGCGGCCGGGACTCTTAGCGTGGTGCGCTCGCCGGGGCCATCGAGCCGATGCCAGGCGACGCTCGTCCTCTGACGAGGTCGGTCCCCGAGCTGACATGCTCCGGGGCGATCGGAGACTTCCACCCTCGTGGAGGTCAGGCGGCCTCGTGGCCCCCGCGGCGCCCGGACGGCAAGGCCGGGATGTCGAGCTGCCGGACCAGCGACTCCACCGGCTCCAGGCGCGGGATTTCCGACTCGCCGCCTGCGCCCAGCTCGCGGAACTTCCGCGCGGTGACCAGCGCACGCGCCTCGAGCGAGCTGATCGCCGAGTTGTAGGCGTCCACCGACCCGCCCAGCCGCTGGCCGAGGGTGGCCAGGTGCTTCACCACCGTCTGGAGCCGGTCGTGCAGCTCGCGCCCGAGCGCCTGGATGTCCCGGGCGTTCCGCGCCACCTGCTCCTGGCGCCAGCCGTAGGCGACCGCGCGCAGCAGGGCGATCAGCGTCGTGGGGGTGGCGAGGATGACGTTCTGCTGGGCGCCGAACTCGATGAGCTCCGGATCCTTCTCCAGCGCGGCGAAGAGGAAGGCCTCGCCGGGCATGAACATCACCACGAACTCGGGGGCGGACTCGAACTGGGCCGCGTAGCTCTTCTCGCTCAGCTTCCTCACGTGGCGCCGGACGTCCGCGGCGTGAGCGGCCAGGCGGGACTGCTTCGTCCCCTCGTCCGCGGCCTGGTGCGCGTCCAGGTAGGCCTGCAGTGGAACCTTGCTGTCCACCACCACCTGCTTCTCGCCAGGGAGGTGCACCACCAGGTCCGGACGGAGCGTGCCGCCCTCGACCTCCACCCGGCTCTGCTCGGTGAAGTCGCAGCGGTCCACCATGCCCGCGAGCTCCACCACCCGGCGGAGCTGCACCTCGCCCCAGCGACCCCGGGTGTTCGGGGCCCGCAGCGCCCCCACCAGCCGCTCCGTCTGCTGGCGGAGCATGTCCTGCGACTCGGCCAGCGCCCGCAGCTGGGCCCCGAGCGCCCCCTGCGCGCGCTCGCGCGACTGGTCCAGCTCGGCGAGCTTCCCGTCCACCTTCTCCAGCGCCTCGCGCAGCGGCGCGACCAGACCATCGATGGCGGTCGAGCGCGCATCCAGCTCGACCTTCGCCACCTCCTGCGTCTTCTCCAGCTGCGCCTTCGCGTACTCCAGGAAGCTCCGGGTGTTGGCGGCGAGCGCATCGTGGGAAAGCGCCTTGAACCGCTCGGTCAGCTCCTCCTGCGTCGCCTGCACCAGTCGCAGCTTCTCGTCCGTCGCCCG
>DASROG010000051.1:0-4866 GCA_035646995.1 Myxococcaceae bacterium | reverse complement strand
CTTCGATTTCTATCGCCGGCGACTCGCCCTGCTCGGCATCAACACCGCCATCCTCACCGCGACCGACGGCGCACGCATCCTCGACCAGCTGCGGCCTCTCTTCGAATCCGGTCGGGTCCGACCGCATCCGTCGATCGAATCGTACCCGCTCCCGGACGCCGCCCGCGCGTACGCGGCGGTTGCCGCTGGCTCGGCGAGCAAGGTGGTCCTCGTTCCCCGGCCTGCCGCGGGGCGCTGAGCAGCAACGAGCCGCCCCGGGAAACCCGCGCTGGAGGTATACGGGTCTCCAACCGCAGGAGGTTTTCATGGCCGAGTACGTCGTCGCCGGAGCGACCGGGCACGTGGGGTCGGTGGTCGCCCAGACGTTGATGGACAGCGGACGAAAGGTGAGGGTGCTGGTCCGGGACCCGCACAAGGCCGAGCGCTGGAAGAAGCGCGGGGCTCACGTCGGGCAGGTCGATCTGTCCAACGTGCACGATCTGCTCAACGGACTGCGGGGGACAGAGGCCGCCTTCCTGCTCCTTCCCCCCTTCCCCCCGAACACCAGCGGGGTGCGGGGCAAGGCCAAGAAGATCATCGATGCGCTGGTCCACGCGATCGCGGGGACGGACGTGAAGCACGTCGTCTTCCTGTCCTCGATCGGGGCACAGCACGCCGACGGGACGGGGCCGGTCGTGCTGCTCCACGACGCCGAGCAGGAGCTCCGCACGCTGAAGACGCCGGTGACCTTCCTCCGGCCCTGCTACTTCATGGACAACTGGGCTCCAGCGCTCCCCGACGCGAAGGAGGGGCTGCTCAACACCTTCCTCCCGGCAGAGATGCGCTGGCCGCACGTCGCCGCCCACGACGTCGGACAGGTCGCCGCTCGGCTCGTGCTCGAGCACCCGAAGGCCCACCGGGTGGTGGAGCTCGCCGGGCCGGAGGACGTGGGCCCGGCCGATGTCGCCCGCGTCCTGTCCAAGCTCCTGGAGACCGAGGTCGAGCCCCTGGAGGAGCCACTCGACCAGGTGGCGGAGGCCTTCACCGGAATGGGCTTCTCGCCCGAGCTCGCCCAGATGTACCAGGGGCTCTACCAGGGCATCGCCGGGAAGCGTCTCTCCTACGAGCACCCGGAGTCGGTCGTGCGGGGGAAGGACACCCTGGAGCAGACGCTCCAGGCGATGCTGGCCAAGCTCTAGCCGGCCGCCCCGGCGTCGCTCGCGGCGAAGGGAAGCCACTTCTCCCGTGCCGGCGCGGGAGTGAGCAGGCTCACCACGACCAGCGAGACCACCGACACCAGCAGCGCGGGGAAGATGGCGTCGCGGACGAGCCAGCTCGCGGGCAGGAACGTCGAGCGGTGCGCCGCCAGCGCCAGCTGCTGGAGGTTCCAGACGAGGGTGATGGCGGTGCCGGCCAGGATGCACACCACCGCGCCGGCGGCGGTGGCGCGCCGCCAGAAGAAGGCGGCGAGCACCACCGGGGTGATCGCCGCCGAGTACACCGTGTAGGCGTAGAGGGACATCGCGAGGATCGACTCGCTCACCGTGCCCTGCAGCAGCGCGAAGACTCCCAGGACGACGATCAGCACCCGCGAGACACGGAGCACGGTCCGGTCCGAGGCTCCGGGGTTCACGAACCGGGTGTAGACGTCGTTGACCAGGTTGGTGGCCGGGGAGAAGAGGTAGTTGTTCGCGGTCGAGATGACCTTGGCGAAGATGGCTCCCACGAGGATGGCTCCCACCAGTGACGGGACGCCGTTCCGGGCGGTGTAGGGGATGATCTCCCGGGGCTTCACCGCCGGGTCGTGGAGGAACAGCGCCGCCCCGAGCACGGCGATGCCGACGATGAGGATCTCGAGAACGACCGTGCCCCCGAGCCAGAAGACCACCGAGAGCCGCGCGTCGCGCTCGGTCCGGGCGCTGAAGAACTTCTGGTAGATGCTCTGGTTGCCCATCAGGAGCAGCATCGTCGGGACGAGCAGCTCCATCGCCCGGACGAAGCCGCCGCCGGCACCGCCGAACTTCCCGAAGGGCTGGAAGTACTCGGGAGGAAGCGCGGCGTGGAACCCGCTCCAGCCGCCGACGCGCGCCAGCAGGAAGGGAACCGAGAGCAGCGCGGCGACGGTGGTGAGGCTCCCGATGACCACGTCCATGTAGGCCACCGAGGCCATTCCGGCGAGCGCGGTGAAGAGGACGACGAAGACCGCGATGATCACCATCCCCAGCGCGTGCTCCTTGCCCGCCGAGAGGCCGAAGGTCTCCCGCGCCACGACATCGAGGCCGGGGAAGATGATGTGCAGGATGTCTCCGCCGCCCTTGAACTGGTACGAGGCGATGGCGGTGAAGGCGAAGAGGATCGCCGTCGCTCCGAGGATGCGCGACCAGACGTCGTAGCGGGTCTCGAGCAGGTCGGGGATGGTGAACCGGGCGAACTTCCGCGCCCGCGGGGCGATGAAGAAGATGACCAGGAGCCCGAACCAGCCGCCCGCTCCCTGCCACAGCGCGGCGAAGCCGTTCCGGAAGGCATTCTCGGCGCCGGCGAAGAGCGAGCCCGAGCCGATCCACGAGGAGAGCAGGGTGAATACCAGGACGTACCAGGGGAGGGTGCGTCCGGCGACCAGGTAGTCGGCCTTTGTTCGCGTCTTCCGGACCTGGCTCAGGCTCACCGACAGCAGCGCGAGGACGATGAGCGCGAGGACCAGCGCGTAGACGTTCATGCGGCGGCGGAGCCTAGCGCTTCGGCGTTCCTGCCGGCGGCGGAAAGGCTCGTCAGTCTGGGCGGTCGATGCGCTCGAAGAGCCCCTGGTAGCGGATGACGAGGTCGGAGACGTCCACCTCGAGCCGTGCCCGGAAGCCAACCTGGCCGTCGCGGAGGCTCTCGTAGAGGTATTCCCGCGCCGCGAGCCGGGTGTAGCGCTGCCGGAGCGGCTCGACCGTGAGCTGGGGGAAGCGAACCCAGGCGGCGGTGAGCTCGGCGCGCCCTCCCACCACGAGCCCGAGCCGCCGGATGGCGGAGGTGTTGGTGGAGGGTGTCAGCCCGAGGTCGATGTCCAGCGCCCCGCGGCAGCTCTCGATCTCCCGCTCCCCGTCGAACCACCGGCCCGAGGGTTCGCGCCGGAGGCCGAGGGGGCGGTTCCTGTCGGCGTCACGGACCGAGGCCTCCGCCGCGACCGTGGTCCAGGAGTCGTCGAAGAGGACGCGGTAGCTGGCCTCCCACGCTGGCGGAGCCTCCACCCTCACCACGCCCTCGAAGCTGCGACCGTCCTCGCGAAAGGTCTCGATTCCCGGAACGTCGAGCCGCTTCCATCTCCGGAGCCGGGCCATGATCGCCAGCCTACCCGCGCGCCGGGGAGGACGGACGGCCGCGGCGGGGCGGGCGTCTCACCGCGGGCAGGGCGCTCCTGCGTCCGCCCAGCGCCTGAAGGCGGCGACGAACTCCGCGTGCGGAACCTTCACTGGCTGCCGTCCGAACCCGGGCGACCAGCCCCAGAGGACGAGCGGATCGCTGCTCACGTGCTGGAGCAGGCCTGCCATGTCCTTGTGCCCGTTCCGCTGGGGGTCCTTGAGCTGCTCGCAGAGGTCCCTCGCGCTCCGCCCGACGAAGACCATCTTCATCTCCGGGGGAGGGAGGTGCCACTCGGTGGAGACGCCGGGTGGCTGGTGGGCGCCGTAGCTGTCGGGCGGGTTGGCCTTGCCGTGACAGGTGCTGCACTCGGCGCCGGGCAGTCCGTGCCCGGTCGGGCCGCGCTGCACGTTCATCACGTGCACGAAGCCCTGGTCGGTCTGGAGCGGCCGGTCGATGGCCGGGTGGCAGTTCTGGCAACGCGGATCCTGGAGCACCGCGCGGACGGTCTCGAAGGCGGCGACCGGGTCGTTTGTGGCAGGGGCCGCGGCGGGCACGGCCGCTGCCGGCGCCGGGCCCTCCGTGTGAGAGCAGCCGAGGAGCGCGGCGAGGACGAGGCTGGAGATCGGAACCAGGCGCATCGGTCGCTTCAGGCCAGTCGGAAGGGGAGCGAGCGGAGACGCTTGCCGGTGAGCGCAAAGAGCGCGTTCCCGACGGCGGGCGCGAGCGGAGGGAGCCCGGGCTCTCCGATGCCCCCCATCTTCGCCTTGCTCCTCAGGATGTGGACCTCGACCGTCGGCATCTCGTCGATCCGGAGGACCGGGTAGTCGTGGAAGTTGCTCTGCTGGACCCGGCCGTCGCGGAAGGTGATCGCTCCGTGGAGCGCAGCCCCCAGACCGAAGGCGATGCCGCTCTGCACCTGCGCCTCGATGCCGAGCGGGTTGACGGGCTGCCCGCAGTCGAGGGCGCAGACGACGCGGTGGACCCGGATCCGGGCCTCGGGGGTGATCGAGACCTCGGCCACCTGGGCGAAGACGCTCTCGAACGAGGCGTGCATCGCCAGGCCCCGCGCGCGCCCCGAGGTGAGGGGCCTACCCCAGCCGGCCTTGTCCGCCGCCGCCTTCAGCACGCGGGCATGTCGTGGAGAGCGCTGGAGCAGCCCCAGCCGGTACTGGAGTGGGTCCTGGCCGGCCGCGTGGGCGAGCTCGTCGATCATCGACTCCATCGCGAACGCGGTATGGGTGTTGCCCACCGAGCGCCACCAGAGGACCGGGATGGGGCGACTCGGCGAGTGGAGCATCACCCTGCACGCCGGCACCGCAGCGAGGTAGGGCGAGTCCACCACGCCCTCGACCGAGGCCTCGTCGATGCCGTTCTTGAGCATCGCCCCCTCGAAGGGCGTGTTGGCGAGGATCGACTGGCCGACCAGCGTGTGCTTCCAGGCAATCGGTCGGCCGCGGGCGTCCAGCGCTGCCTCGATCCGGTGGTGGAACGCCGGCCGGTAGTACCCGCCGCGGATGTCGTCGTCGCGGGTCCAGACCACCT
>DASROG010000050.1:0-7510 GCA_035646995.1 Myxococcaceae bacterium | reverse complement strand
CCTCGAAGGTGGTGGTGGGCGCGGTCCCCTTCTTCGGGGGCGGGGGCGGCATCGGCATGTCCTGCTTCGCCTTGGCCGGAGCGGGAGCCGCCAGGTCGAGCCCGCCGCCCTGCTGGGTCGCCTTCGCTGGCGTGGCCGCCGGGGTGGAGGCTGCCGGAACCGTGGCGCTGGCCGGCGTGGCCGAGGGCGCGGTCGAGCTGGCGGGCGTGGTCGCACTGCTCTTCGCGGCGGTGGACTTGGTGCTGCTGCTCTTCTTGGTCGCCTTCTTCTTCGGCTGCTGGGGCGAATCCAGCCCCTGGAACGTCTGGCCCCACGCGCCGCCCGCGAGCATCAGCGGGAAGAGCAGGACGAGGGAGCGGAGCGAGCGGAACATGTCGGCGAGCCCTCCCTAGCCCTCGGTGAAGCTGCTCGGGAAAAAGAACGACAGCCCGATGTCGAAGAAGAGCTGGTTCCGGACCTGGTACGAGGCGCCGGTGGTCTCGGTCGCGCCCTGCGTCTTCTCCCGGTAGATGACGTCGCGCAGCTCGAACCTCAGCGCCATCCAGCGGTTGAAGATGAACCGCATCCCCAGCCCCGCCTCGCCGCCCACCGCCCAGGCCGAGTCGCTGCCCGGGACGCTTCCGTCCTTCGGCGCCTTGTACTGGACCGCCGTCGGGCCGGCGATCAGGTACAGGTTGAAGTGGGCGAACCCCTCGGCGAGCAGGGAGATCTTCCCGTAGAGCGGCGCCCACTCGAAGTCGAGCGCGGTGATGAGCTTGATCTGCCCCGGGCCCTTCCCGTCCAGCTGCTCCTTGCTCGGGCTGAAGCAGGCCTCCGTCGGCGAGGGACAGACCTGCGCCGCGCCGCTGACCGAGGTGAAGGCATAGCCACCACGGAGCGCCAGTCCGAGAGTCTCGGTGAAGTGGTAGGTGAGGGTGGCGCCCACCACGTACTTGGTCCAGAACGCGTCGCGGAAGCTGAGGCTGAAGGTGGGCGCGATCTCGAAGCGCCGCGCCATCAAGAAGCTGTAACCGGTGACCGGCGGGACCCGGTCCTTGAGCGGGCCGATGTCCCGGTCCACCGCCGCGGTGTCGCCGGCCTCGGTGGAGGGGCTGAGGTCCTGTGCCGCGGCGACCTGACCGAGCACGATTGCCACGAGAATCACGAGGCGGGCGTTCACTCGGACGCCCTCCCGGTGCTGCGGAAGGGGAAGAACAGCGAGACGCCGGCATTCAGCGCGAGGATGTTCTGGACGGCTCCCTTGTTGGTGCCCGCCGGCTGATCCACGTAGGCGGTGTCGATCAGCGCGATGTTCACGCTCAGCCAGTCGGTGGTCATGAAGCGCAGGCCAATCCCGAACTCTCCGGCGATGTGCGGCCCGCGCGTCGGGCCTCCGGGAGTATTGGAATCGAGCGGAGTGGACGAGGTGTCGCTCCACAGCGCGCCCAGCCCGGCGATGATGAAGCCATCGAAGTGGATGATGCTGTTGAAGATGGTGGCCTTGCCGTAGATGGGGCTCCACTCCACCGCGCCCAGCACCGACCACTTGGGCACGGAGTAGAAGATCCGGCTCTGGAAGTTGGCCTTCGCCGTGCGCACGTCGTCGGTGGGGAGCAGGTCGTACACCGACGCGTGCACCGCCACCGCAAGGGTGTCGGAGAGGAAGAACGAGCCGCGGAGGGCACCGCCCCACTTCGAGTAGTACGGGTCGTTGACCGACACGAAGATGGTGGGGAGCAGCTCGAAGCGGTGGGTCTTGAGGAAGACCTTGCGCTGGATGCTCTTCACCCGATCGTCCTCGACCAGCGACTGCTCGTCGAGCACCGGCACGTCCTTCACCTTGTCGCTGGGGAGGGCTACCGCGGAGGGCGCCGGCTTCTTCGCCTCCTCCGTGAGATCGAGCCCCAGGCCCTCGGTGGTCGGCTCGGGAGGCTTCTCCTGAGCGCCGGGCGCGGGCTGGGTAGGGGGTGGCGGTGTGGCCTGCGCGCGTGCGGCGGGCGCGGACAGCATGAGCAGCAGGCACGTGACCGCTGCCAGTGGTCGCGTCAAGGTGAAGAATCTCCGTCCGGGACTACGGTGCGGTCGTGCTCGCATCCGTCGATGGCAACGCTGAGCGCGAACTCTACCATCGATCGGCTCTCGCGGAAGTGCGTGACGTCGCACCAAAGGTGGGACTTTCGTAGACACAGGCGCCACGTCGCGCGAAGTGTGAAGCTGACCTCGTGAACCGTTGTGCTACCGTGCCAGGGCGAATGGCTGCATCCCTCCGCGTGCGCTCGTTTCTGGTCGTCGCCGCAGTCGCTCTCTCGATGATGGCGTGCAAGGCCGACACCGACCTCGGCAAGCCCGGGTGCCACCTCCTGAAGGCGCTTCCGGACGGCGGCGCGACGAATGTGATCGTCGCCGAGCTCAGCGCGGGGAAGGACTTCCTCAGCTTCGGATCGGTCGAGTGCGAGGATCTGATCTGCGTGCTCGATCAGGACGCGGTGGCCAAGGTGCTGGCCCAGGCCACGGCCAATCCGGCGGTGCTCGCCGATCCCGCCACCGGCTACTGCAGCCACGCTTGCGCACAGGGCAACACCACCGGCTGCACGCCGCAGTTCCAGGATCTCCAGAACGATCCGTCACTGCTGATGAGCTGCCGGGCGCTGGTGCTCGACGACGACACCATCGCCGAGATCTGCAAGGACCCGGTGAAGTGCGCTGAGTACTTCAACAACAGCCGGTCGGCATTTTTCTGCGCCCGGGGCGGCGACGGCGGGACCGGCAGCTAGCCGGTCTCTTCCCTCAGAGCTGTCCCGGACGGCTCCGGAGCGCGCCCTCCAGCTCGATGGTGGAGCCGGTCCGAACGCCGTTGCGCGACGTCCAGCCGCCCGGGACCTCGAGCACGTAGAGCGAGGGCTTCCCCACCCTGCGAGAGGTGAGGGTGCGCGGCTCGGCCCACTGCACCACGCCTACCACCCGGAGCTTCCGGTCGATGAACACCAGATCCAGCGGGATGAGGGTGTTCCGCATCCAGAAGCTCTGCACCACCTCGGAGGGGAAGATGAACAGCATCCCCGTACCCTCCGGCAGATCGGTGCGCCACATCAGCCCCCGGGTTCGAAGCGGGGTGGTGTCGGCGATCTCCACCGTGAGGCGGTGCGCGCCCCCGAAGGCGTCGCGAACCACGAGCGCTCCGCGGTCGGGGAGCGGGCCGTCGTAGGTCTCGGTGGTGGGATCGACGGACGTGGAGCGTGGAACCGGACGATCCGCGCTTGCGGGGACCGAGGCGAGGAGGACGGCGACCAGCAGTACCTTCAATCCGCACCCGACTTGTTCAGGAGCCGCAGCGTCAGCTCCCGTCCGAGGCTCTCGCTCATCAGCCGCTCCACCACGTCCTCGAAGGCGAAGCGCTGTGTGTCGTCGGCGTAGACGAACCGGATGCCCATGCCCGCATCGTCACCCTCGGCGTTGCTCCACGCCACCTCGCCCAGCAACTCGAAGGGCTCGTCCCGACCGGGAATGGACAGCTTGAAGAGGAACCGCGTCCCCACCGGCAGCGGCTTCTTCGTCTTGATGAAGGTGCCACCCTTGCTGATGTTCCGGGTGTAGTCGGCGAAGAAGCTGTTCAGCTTCTTGTAGTCGACCTTGAGCTCGATCGGCGCCCGCGGGTGGGTGCGCCCTTCCGTCTTTGGTTCCGTCACGGGAGCGAGGCCGGAGTATACGGACATCCGATGCCGCCCGTCGTGCGCTCGGCCCGGGAGCTGCTCCGACGACCCGCGGGGTGGGTCCCGGCGGCCGTGGTGGCGCTCGGCGGAGGGGTGGTGGTCCTCCTCCCTCTCTTCCAGACGCCGGGGCTGGAGCTCGGGCTCGCGGTCGCGACGCTGTGCACCCTGCTCGGTGGGTGGACCGGAGCCGGCGCCGCCGAGGAGCTGCGCAGGATGCCCCGCCCCAGCGTCCCGCGCCTCCCCTCGCTCGGGCCGGGAAGCGCCGCGGCGGCGGCGATCGGCGGGGCCACGCTCGTCCTCTGGGCCGCCGCGGCGGTTCCCTTCCTCGCCGCGGTGCTCCGGACCGCGCTCACCACCCGGTGCGACCCGTTCGCCCAGGCTGCCTTCTTTCCGTTGCTGGTGTTGCCGGCGGCACTCCTCGCCGCCGCCGCGGGAACGTTCTGCCGCACCGCGTTCCCAGCGCGCGGGCGGGCCATGGCGCTCTACGTCCTGCTGCTCCTGGCCTCGGTGGCATGGACGGTGTGGCCGCTGGTGCTCGGGCCGCAGGTGTTCGCCTTCAACTTCTTCGTGGGGATGTTCCCCGGGCCGCTCTATGACGAAGCGCTGCGGGTCCCCGCCTCGCTCCTCTGGTTCCGGCTGGAGACTGTGCTCTGGGCGGTGGCGCTCGGGACCGGCGCCGCGGCCGTCTTTCCCGCGCCCGGTCTGGGCCACCCGCGACATCGCTCGAGGGTGCTCGCCACCCTGGCCGTGCTCGCCCTGGCCATCGCCGCGCTGGAGGTGAGCGCGGTGCCGCTCGGGTTCCGCAGCACCGAGGCGGCGGTGCGCTCCGCGCTCGGCGGACGGACCGAGACCGAGCACGCGGAGATCGTCTTTCCCCGCGAGAAGCCTCCCGAGGAGGTCGAGCGGCTGCGCCGCGACGTCGAGTTCCGGCTCCTGCAGCTCTCGCTCTTCTTCGGTGCGCCGCCGCCCACCGCGCGGGTGGTGGTGTTCCGCTCGCCCGAGGAGAAGCAGCGCTGGGTGGGCGCGGGCGCCACACAGTTCGCGAAGCCGTGGCTCGGGAGCGTGTACCTCAACGACGCGCCCTTTCCCCACCCCACCCTGAAGCACGAGCTGGCGCACGTCGCGGCGGGCGCGTTCGGAAGCGGGCCGTTCCGGATCACCTCGCGCTTCTGGGTACCGGTGATGGGCGTGGTCGAGGGGGTGGCGGTCGCTGCGGACGATCCGGGCGGCGAGCTGACCCTCCACGCCTGGGCGGCCGGGATGCGCCGCCAGGCGCTGATGCCGGATCTGCGCAGCCTCGTCGGCCCCGCCGGATTCTGGACCGCCGCCCCCGCCCGCGCGTACATCGCCGCCGGTAGCTTCCTGCGCTTCCTCCGGGACACCCACGGGACCGAGCGCCTCCAGCGGCTCCTGGCCCAAGGCGATTTCGCGCGCGTCTACGGCCAGAGTCTCGACACCCTGGTCACGGAGTGGGAACGGATGCTGGACGGGCTCCCTCTCGACGAGAGCGCGGTCAACCGGGCCTTCGCCCGTTTTCGCCAGCCGAGCCTCTTCCGCCGGCCGTGCGCGCGCGAGGTCGCGGCCCTGGCCGAGGAGGCACGGACCCTCTCCGTCACCAACCCCTCCCGTGCGCTGCAGCTGCTGCGAACCTGCGCGCGGCTCCAGCCGGCCGAGCCGGACTTCCTCCTCGCCGAGGCCATCCTCCTCCGCCGGATGAGCCGGCCCTCGGAAGCCGCGGAGGTGCTCGAGCGCGCCGAGGGGCTGGTGGCGGGCCGGCCGGCGCTCGAGGCCCAGGTGGCCCTGGCGCGGGCGGACCTCGCGTGGGACGCCGGCGCTCTCCAGACCGCCGGGGCCGCGCTCCAGCAGGCGGCGTCGCTGCGACCCGGACGCGACCTGGAGCGAGAGGCGGAGGTGAAGCGCGCTGCCCTCTCGGAGCCCCGGCTCCGCCCTGCGCTGCACATCTTCTTCGACGCGGGCAGCGAGGAGCTGCGCCTCTGGGCGCTGGAGCGGGCGCGGGAGATCTCGCCGGACGACGGCGTGGTGAACTACCTCCTCGGCCGGCGGCTGCTCGCAGTGGGGCTGCCGGCCGAGGCGGCCGAGTCGCTCGGCCGCGCGCTCTCCGCCACGCTGCCCGAGCAGGTCACCCGCGAGGCCTGGCGTCTTCTCGTGTCCGCGCACTACCGGGCCGGCGACTGCGCCGCGGTCCGCGCCGACCTCGGCCGGATGCCGGATCTGTCCGACGCGCTACGGGCGGAGGTGACAGAATGGCAGGCGCGCTGCGCCTTCGACGACCGTGCGTTCAACGGTCCTCTGGTGCCTCGCGGCCCTTTCCGCTAAGCCGCACCGCCGCATGCGCTTCGAAAAGCGGCAATTCCTGCAGGGGACGGTGGAGGAGGTGGAGCGGGCGATGCTCGATCCGCGCTACCTGGACTACCTCTTGCAGCACCATGGAGTCCTCCTGGAGGTCCAGGCACTGGAGCGCAAAGAGGAAGGTCCCCTGGTGCGTCGGCGAGTCCGCTACCGGCCGCGCCCGGTCATTGCCTCCGTCGGGCCCAAGCAGGTTCCTCCGGAGTGGTTCGCCTTCGTCGAGCAGTCCACCTACGATCGCAATCGCAAGGAGATGACGTTCAGCAACGTGCCGACCAGCCAGTCCATCTCCAGGATGATGGTGAACACCGGGACGCTGCGGCTCCGCGCCTCCGGGGCGCGTACCGAGCGGACGCTGGAGGGCGAGATCAAGCTGCTCCTGCCGTTCCTCCTGAAACCGCTGGCGATGATCGGCGAGCGGCTGATCCACTCCGAGGGTCTGAAGATCCTCGACGCCGAGGCCCCGGTACTGGATCGCTTCATGGCCGAGGTCCGGGCGGGGCGGGCGTGAGGCGCGCGCTCGTTCCGCTGCTTCTCATCGCGGCCGTGGTGGGTTGCGGGCCCCGCCGCATTCCCGGGACCGACCTCGAGGACACCGGTGACACGCGGGCGATCATCGAGACCATCGCCCGCTACAACTCATCGCTGGAGCAGCGCGACGCCAACGGCATCCTGGCGCTGGTGGACCCCGCGTTTCGCGACAACGCCGGCACCCTCACCCCCGATGACGACCTCGACATCCAGCGGCTCCGCACCGTGCTGCCCCAGCGGCTGGCGAAGCTGCAGGACCTGGCGGTGCGGATCGAGATCAAGACCGTCGACGTGAAGGGAGAGCGCGCGAGCGTGGTCTACACCTGGGTCTCCCAGTTCAAGCTCGGTGGCAAGAGCATGACCGAGTCGGACATCAAGCGCATGGAGCTCAAGCGCGGGCCCGACGGCTGGAAGATCCTCAGCGGCATCTAGCTCAGCGCACGGGCTCGACGTGGGCGCGCACCACGCGCCACGTCCCCTGCTCGTCGGCGAAGGTGGCCTGGACGGCTCGCTGACCGAGGTCCACCCCGCCCGCGGTCCGTCCGAGGAGGAGGTGTCCGGTGAAGAGAACCTCGCCCGGTCCGGTGGATTCGGCCCGGCCCTCCATCATTCGCGCCTCCACCACTCCCCCTCGGAGCAGCTCTCCCACGAGGTAGGCCCGCAGCTCGGGCTTGCCGCCGAGGTCCGGGGACTGGAAGCCGTCGGAGACGTGGGCCAGCACCCCGGCCACGTCCTTCTCGCGGGCGGCGCGGGTCATCGCATCCACCGCAGCGCGGACCTGCGCCTCGGGAGTGGCCGGCGCGGGCCGGAGCAGCCACACGGCCGCCCCCACCACGGCGAGCCCGGCCAGAACCAGCGCGATGGTCGACACCCGCATGCAACCTCCTCGACCCGGGACCCCGGAGCGGGGCAATCTCCCACCC
>DASROG010000049.1:0-12089 GCA_035646995.1 Myxococcaceae bacterium | reverse complement strand
CCCGATGACTCCGTACAGCCCGGCGGCTACGGCGCACGGGCCGCCGGGCTGTACGGAGTCATCGGGGTCGTCGGGGCGGTCTCCGCGCCGCTGGTGGGCCGGATCGCGGACAGGCACGGCGGGCGGGTGATCAACGCGGTGGGCTGCGCGCTCATCCTCCTGAGCTTCGGGCTGCTCTGGGCCGGGCGCAGCTCGCTGGTCCTCATCGGACTCGCCGTGGTGCTGCTCGACTTCGGCACCCAGGCCAGCCACATCAACAACCAGACGCGGATCTTCGCCCTCGACCCCGCGGCGCGGAGCCGGCTGAACACCGTTTACATGGTCACTTACTTCACCGGAGGCGCGCTCGGGTCGCTGGCGGGCACGTGGTCCTGGGTGCACGCTGGCTGGGCCGGCGTCTGCGTCACCGGGACCGGACTTTCCGCACTTGCGTTGCTCCTCCTCGGCGCCCGCCGCGTGGCTGAACGTGCGACCGCGGCACGCCACACACCCGTCACCTGAGTGTCACACGGGGTGTCGGACTCCGCGGCCAATCTCCGCCCCGAACGCTCGCTGGAGGTCTGCATGGTCCGTCATCCCCGGCTCGCCGTTCCCGTCGGCCCCGAGGACCACGTGCTGGGGAGCCCGGAGGCTCCGCTGACGCTCGTGATGTACGGCGACTACACCTGTCCGTACACCCGCCGGGCCTCGGCCTTCGTCGACGTCGCCCGGCGGAAGCTCGGACGGAGGATGCGCTACGCCTTCCGCCACTTTCCGCGGGAGGAGCTCCACCAGGACGCGGCCCTGCTGGCCGAGGCGGCGCACGCGGCGGCCAGCCAGCGGAGGTTCTGGGAGATGCACGAGGCCTTGCTCCGGACCGACGAGCCGCTCGACCCCGTCGAGATGGCCGCGCTGCTGGGCCTCGACCTCGAGCGCTTCGCCAGCGAGCTCCAGGCGCGCACCCACCGCACGTACGTGGCGCGCGAGGTGGACGGTGGCATCCGCAGCGGCGTGAGCGGGACGCCCACCCTGTTCATCAACGGCAATCGCCACGTGGGCACCTGGGAGGGCGGCTCGCTGCTCCGCGCGCTGGGCGGAGCCCCGGCCATGTCGCGCTCGGCCCATCTGTAGCCCGTCTTCGATGGGACGACTTGAGGGCAAGGTGGCGCTGGTGACCGGCGGTGGCTCGGGCCTTGGCCGTGCCATCGCCGCCCGCTACGTGGCCGAGGGCGCGCGGGTCCTGGTGACCGACGTGAATCTCCCCGGTTGCGAGGAGACGCTCGCCGCGCTGCCGGAGTCCGTCCGCTCCCGTGCCGTCGCTCGCCGGGTGGACGTCTGCCGCGAGGCGGAGGTCGAGGCCGCCGTCGCCGAGGCGGTCCAGCGCTGGGGTGGGCTCGACGTGATGGTGGCCAACGCAGGCATCGGCGCTCCGGGCTTCCTCGCCGATCTCCCGCTCGAGGACTGGCAGCGGGTGCTGGACGTCAACCTCACCGGCGTCTTCCTCTGCGCGCGGCACGCGGTGCGGGCGATGCGCGAAGGGGATCGGGGCGGCAGCATCGTGGTGATGTCCAGCGTTGCCGGGCTGCACGGAACGCCGATGCTCGGCGCGTACGGGCCGACCAAGGCCGCGGTGCTGCAGCTGGTCCAGACCCTCGCCCTCGAGGGGGCGCCGAGCCGCATCCGGGCCAACGCGCTCTGCCCGGTGTGGACCGAGTCGCCGATGGTCGACGCCTTCGTCCAGGGCCTGGGCCTGACTACCGAGCAGGGGGAGAAGGTCCTGACCCGCGACATCCCGCTGCGCCGCCTGGGCAAGCCGGACGACGTGGCGTGGGCGGCGGTGTACCTGGCCTCCGACGAGTCGGCGTTCGTGACCGGGGTGGCCCTTCCCATCGACGGAGGGCACATGGCGGGCCGCCTCCCGTAGTAAGCAGGCGGTTCATGCACAGGCTCGCCCTTCCGCTCGCCCTGTCCTGTCTGTTCGCCTGCGCCCATGGAAAGGGGCTCTCGCGCGAGGAGGCCCAGGGGCGCTTCTCGAAGCTCGTCACCGACTACTTCGACGAGGCGTTCTCCTTCGAGCCCACCTCCGGCACACAGAACGGCTTCCACCAGTACGACTCGAAGCTCGAGGACTTCAGCGCCGCGCGGGTCGCCACCCACGTGCAGAAGCTCCAGGACACGCTCGACCGGGCGGTGGGGCTGTGGACCGAGCGGGTGGCGCTCCCCTACGACGACCTGATCGACCTCGAGGCGCTCGAGTCCCGCATCCGGGCCGACCTGCTGGAATGGGAGAAGATGGGGTTCCGCCTCCAGAACCCGATGACCTACTCCCGCATCCCCGGCGAGGGCATCGACGTGATCCTCAAGCGTGACTTCGCCCCCGCGCCGGAGCGGCTGAAGTCCATCACCGCTCGCCTCCGGGCCGTGCCGGCGGTGTACGCCGCGGGAAAGGCGAACGTGAAGACGCCCCCCAAGGAGTGGACCGATCTGGCGCTGCGGATGGCGAACGGCACGCTCGGCTTCCTCCAGGACTCGGTCGCGACCTGGGGGAAGCCGGCCGCCGGCGGAGACATCCTGGCGCTCGCCGACTTCAACCGGGCGAACACGACCGCCTACGCCGCGACGCAGGACTGGATCCACTTCCTGGAGAAGCAGCTCCGGCCGCGGAGCACCGGGAGCTGGGCCATCGGCCCGGCGTTCTTCTCCGAGAAGCTGCAGACCGAGGACATGATCTCCGAGCCGCTGGACGCGCTGCTGGCCAAGGGCGAGGCCCAGCTGAAGGCCGACCGCGAGGCGGCGGTGCAGACCGCCCAGCTCATCGACCGACGGAAGACCGTGGCCCAGGTGATGGAGGCCATGCAGTCCGACCACCCGACGGCGAAGGACCTCATCCCCGCCGTGGGCCGCTCGCTGGAGGGCGTGCGGCAGTTCGTGGTCTCGAAGAACCTGGTCTCCTTCCCCTCCGAGGTGCGCCCGAAGGTGGAGCCCACGCCGCCCTACGCCCGCAGCGGCTCGTTCGCCTCGCTCGACGCGCCGGGGCCTTACGAGACGAAGGCGACCGAGTCCTACTACTACGTGACGCCCACCGAGGACGGCTGGAGCCCCATGCAGATCGAGGAGCACCTGCGCGCGTTCTCCACGCCCATCCTCGCCATGACCGACGTCCACGAGGCCTACCCCGGCCACTTCCTCCAGGCGCTGTGGATGCCGAAGGTGCCGACGAAGGTCCGGAAGCTCCTGGTCGCCGCCTCCAACGTCGAGGGCTGGGCCCACTACACAGAGCAGATGGTGGTGGAGGAGGGCTTCGCCGACACCGACCCGCGCATCAAGCTGGCCCAGCTGGAGGAGGCGCTCCTGCGAGACTGCCGCTTCGTGGTGGGCATCCAGCTGCACACCACCACGCTGACGGTCGAGCAGGGAGCGGAGCGCTTCGTGAAGGAGTGCTTCCAGGCACCGGCCAACGCCCACGAGGAGGCACGGCGCGGGACCTACGATCCGACCTACCTCGTGTACACCTACGGGAAGTTGCAGATCTACGAGCTGCGGCGCGAGTACCTCAGCCAGAAGGGGGGCACGCTGCGCGAGTTCCATGACGCCTTCCTCGCCCAGGGCGGCGTGCCCATCCGCCTGGTCCGCAAGCTCCTCTTCGAGCAGAGGTGAGCCATGCCTGCCCTGTCCTCCCCCCGCATCGTGTCCTGGCTGCTCCAGGCCCTTCCCACGGCGTTCCTCGCGATCCTCTTCCTCCAGTCGGGCATCGACAAGGTGATCGACTTCCGCGGCAACCAGGGGTACCTGACGCAGCACTTCGGGAGAAGCCCGCTGCGCGGCGTGGTGACCCCGATGCTGGTGACATTGACCATCGTCGAGGTCTCGGCCGGCGTGCTCTGCGGAGTGGGACTGGTGGAGCTGCTGGTCCTCGGCGTCCCCCGGATCGCCTTCTGGGGCATCACCGTCGCGGCGATGGCGTTCCTCGCGCTCTTCCTCGGCCAGCGGATCGCCAAGGACTACACCGGCGCGGCGGTGCTGCCCGCGTACTTCCTGGTGGCGCTGCTGGGGCTCTGGACGACCGGACGGCTCCGCTGAGCGCGCCCGGGCAGACCGTCCGGCTGCGGCTCCTTGCGGGCCGGCTCGCAGTGGCGCGGCTGCCGGGCGCGTCGGCCCTGCCGGCGTGGGCCGACGGGCCAGGACTGGTCTCCATCACTCGCCGGGAGGGCGAGCTGAGCATCGTCTGCGCCGAGGCACGCGTGCCCGCGGACGTCCGGGCCGAGCGCGGGTGGCGAGCGCTGGAGGTGGAGGGTCCGATCGACTTCCAGGTGGTGGGCCTCCTGCACGCGCTGACCGGGCCCCTGGCTCACGCGGACATCTCGGTGTTCGCGCTCGCGACCTTCGACACCGACGTCCTGCTCGTCCGGGAGGAGACACTCGTCCGGGCGGTGGAGGCGCTGCGGGTCGCCGGGTACGCGGTGGACGGGTCGCGCGGCGCTTGACGGGGACCGGCTCCTGCCCCGACTTTCGGGTGGAGGCCCGCCGGATGCGCACCCTCTTCCTCACCCATGCCGAGGTGGTCCAGCGGCTCGACGCGCTGTCGCTGCTCGGACCGATGCGGGACGGATTCATCGCCCACTCCCGGGGCCGGACCGCGCCGGGCCTGGTGCGCGCCACCTCCTTGCCGAGGCAGGGCATCGCCCGCGTCACCGGCGTGGGGCTGGTGCCCGACCTGCCGGCGTACTCGGTGTCGAGCGCGGCCACGTCGGCAGAGGGCGTGGAGCACGCCACCCTGCTCCTCCACGACCTCGGCACGGGGAAGCTCCTCGCCTGCCTGGAGGCAGTGCACCTCCGGGCGGTCGCCCTGGCCCTCGGCATCGCCATCGCCGCCGACGTGCTGGCCCGTCCCGAGGCGTCGCGGGTGGCGGTGCTGGGGACCAGCGATGGGACCCTGCGATTGCTCAAGATGCTCCGGCTGGTGCGGTCGCTGCGGCAGATCCGGGTCCTCGAGCCGCGCCCCGAGCGTGCCGAGCAGGTTGCCGGCCGGGCCTACCGGGAGCTGTCGCTGCCGGTCCGGGTGTCGCGCGACGTGGCGGACGCGGTTCAGGACGCGGAGCTGGTGCTGGTGACCGCCGGCTCGGCGGGGGCGGCGCCGCTGGAGAAGGTGCCCGAGGGCTGCCACGTGGCGGTGGTGGACCCGGCGCTCCGGGACGCGGTGCCGGCGCCCGAGCTGCTCTCGACCGCGCTCCGGCGGCGCGCGCGGGTGGTGGTGGACGACCGGAGCATCGCCCGCGAGGCGGGCTGGGCCGACGAGGACATCGACGCCGAGCTGGGGCAGGTGCTCTGCGGGCCGCCGGCGAGGACCGCGGGCGAGGTCACCGTCCACGCGACGGTGGGGCTCCCGTTCCAGGAGCTGCTCGCCGCATGGCAGGTGTTCGACAGCGCACGCGAGGACCCGGAGCTCCCGCGGCTCGAGCTGACCGGGCGGCGCCCGGCGTGAGAGGCGAAGCTCGGATCACCCCGCGACGACCCGGAGCTCCCGCGCCAGCGGCGGCCTGGGCGTCTCGACCTCGGCCCGCTCCCAGCCGACCGCGAAGCGCACCGCCCGCTCGACGACCGCGGGGGCGGCGAGCAGCCGCCGGTGCCCGAGGCCCTCGGTGGCCAGCAGCTCCGAGCCCGGCCATGCGCGGTGGAGCAGCTGGGCGGACAGGAACGGGACCTCGCGGTCGCTCCGGTCGTGGACGATCAGCGCCGGCGTGCCCAGGCGCGGCGCGACCGCGTTGAGCTCCACCGGCAGCAGGCCGGCTCGCTCCAGCAGCGTCCGCAGACGCCGGCGCAACGCCTCGCGGATGGACGGCGAGAGCCCGAGCACCTGACCGAAGCGCTCCAGGTATGGCTCGACCGCGATCGGCCCGGAGATGAGCACCGTCCGGGGCAGCGGCGCGCCCCGTGCCGCGGCCAGCACCGTGGCCGGGACGCCGAAGGAGTGGGCGATCACCGCCTCGATGGAAGGCTCGCGCCGCAGCACCGCCTCCACCACCTGCACGGCCTCGGTCAGGTCCGAGCGTCGCCCGGGCGACCGGCCGTGCGCCGGCAGGTCGATGGCCACCACCCGCCGGCCGGTGTCCCGCAAGGGGCCGATGAAGGCCGAGAGGTCCCCCGCGGTGCCGTTCCAGCCGTGCACCAGGACCACCGTGGGTCCGCCCCCGTGCCAGATGTAGCTCGCCACGCGGTGGCGGCCGACACGGAAGCGCTCCACCGCTCCGGGCGCCGGGGTGAAGCGCGGAGGCCGGCGCGGCCCGGTCAGCCGGAAGAGCTGCATGCCCAGCCGCGCCGCCGCCGCGGGCGAGACGGCCCCCAGGGTGCGGAGCAGCAGCGACGCCAAACGAACGTTCGTACTATTTTCTGCCATGGCAACTCCTCCTGCAGCAGGTGGTGCACCGGGAAAGGGTCAGTGGACGGGGAGCGCCTGCGCGAGCAGCTGCTCGAACGACTGGCGCGCCATGGCCTCGGCGTTTCGCTGGCGCATCAGGCGCCGCGCGTGGTGGAAGCCCAGCATCAGGCCGTGCAGCTGGAAGGCGAGGAGATCGCAGTCCAGGTCCGCGCGGAGCAGCCCCGACTCGACCCCCAGGCGCGCCGAGCGCGACAGCACGCCGAGGAGCCGCTTCTCCTCCTCGACCAGGTAGTCGCGGACCGGGCCCGGCTGGTCGTCCAGCTCGAAGGAGGCCCCGGCGAAGATGCAGCCTCCCTGGGCCTCGGGTTCGGCGGCCCACCGGAGCCAGCGCTCGAAGAGCGCCCGGAGGCGGGCCGGGCCGCGGGGCTCATGCAGGGCCGGAGCGATGACCTTCTCCACGAAGTCCGCCGAAGCCGCGCGGAGCACCTCGATCTGGAGGTCCTCCTTGCTTCCGAAGTGAGCGAACAGCCCGCTCTTCGACATCTCCAGCTCGGCCGCGAGCTCGCCGATGCTCAGCCCGGCGAGCCCGCCCCGGCTGGCCACCTTCGCCGCGTGCCTCAGGATGCGCACGCGGGTCTCGTCGCCCTTGCTCATGGACCGAAGAATACGAACGGTCGTTCTTTTTGTCAACTCCCGTTGTCCGGGCCGGTCCCTCCGGGGGTCCCTCCCCTCTGGAGCACCGTCCGGAGCACGTGGGCCAGCTCCTCGATCCGGAAGGGCTTGTCGACGATCTCCCGGATCCCCGCCGCCCGGGCGGTGGCGGCCGGGATCGACCACCGGTTCCCGGTGGAGAGGACCACGGGGAGCTGCGGCCGCAGCCGCGCCGCGCGGGCCGCGAGCTCCACCCCGTCCATCCGCGGCATCTGGAGGTCGGTGAGGAGCAGGTCGAAGTCCTCCGGATCCTCGGCGATCAGCTCCAGCGCCTCCTCCGGGTCGTTCACCGAGGTGACCTCGTAGCCCAGCCGCCGGAGCTGCTCGCTCACCACCCGGGCGATCACCGGCTCGTCGTCGACCACCAGGAGCCGCTCCCCCGCGCCGGGCAGGGCGACCCCCAGCGCCGGCGCCGTCTCCGGCCGCTCCACCCCGGCGGCGGGAAGCTCCACGTCGAAGGTCGTCCCCTTGCCCGGCACGGTCCGCACGAAGATCTGCCCCCCGTGGTCCTGGACGATGCCCTGCACCACCGCCAGCCCCAGCCCGGTCCCCTCCCCCAGGGGACGGGTGGTGAAGAAGGGCTCGAAGATCCGCTCCAGCACCTCGGGCGTCATCCCCACCCCGTCGTCGGTCACCCGCAGCCGCACCAGCCCGGGCGAGGCGCCCGGGCCGCCCGAGACGGGAAGGTTGCCGAGATAGACCCCGATGGTGCCGGTACGGCCCTGGACCGCCACCGAGGCGTTGGTGACCAGGTTGATCACCACCTGGTGCATCTGCCCCTGGTCGGCCATGACCATCGCCGTCCCCGAATCGATGGCCGCCTCGAGCTGGACCGAGGCCGGGATCGAGGCCCGCATCAGCTGGAGCGCCTCACCGATGACCTGTTGCAGGCGGACCGGGCGGTGCTCCTGGCCGGTGCTCCGGGCGAAGGTGAGCAGCTGGCGGACCACGTCTCGCGCCCGCCCTCCGGCCTGGAGGATCTCCGTGGCCCGGGCCTGCGTCTGTCCCTCGCCCTCGTCCCGGAGCAGCTGCGCCTGCCCCATGATCGCGGTCAGCACGTTGTTGAAGTCATGGGCGATGCCGCTCGCCAGCGTGCCGATCGCCTCCCGCTTCTGGGATTGCCGCAGCTGCACCTCCAGCTGGGCCCGGCGGGCCTCGGCCTCCTTGCGCTCGCTCACGTCGCGGCCGATGCCGAGGAGGTCGGCGGACGCGTCCGGGGACATGGCCAGCACCACCTCCAGCACCCGCACGCCGGCGGCCGAGCGGACCGGCACCTCGAGCGCCGGCCCCGGCGTCTGCCGCAGCACGGTCCAGATCTCCTCCGCGCGCTCGCTGGCGATCAGCTCGACGAAGGGTCGTCCCACCCAGTCAGCAGCCGGCAGCCCGGTGACCGCCTCGAAGGCCGGATTGAGCGAGGTGATCCGGCCCTCCGGGTTCACGGTGAAGATGACATCGCGCGCGCGATCCACCAGCGAGTGGTAGCGGCTCTCGGAGACCCGGAGGGTTCGCGCGGCCAGGAGCTGGAAGGCGACGATCAGCCCGGTGTACACGGCGAAGTCCGCCCAGACTTCCATCGGCGAGTTCCCGATGGCCGACGGTGGCAGGAGCCCGAGCGTTCCGGCCAGCGCAAGTCCCAGGCCGGTCATCAGGACCGCCACCGCCGTGATCACCGTGGCCTGCGTACCGAGCAGCAGACCCGCCGCGACGACCAGCACCAGGTACCCCAGCGTCGACGAGCCACCCAGCCCGCCGGCGGTCCACGCCGACGCGGTGAGGAGGAGCCAGCCACAGGCCAGGTACCCGGCCGAGGCGAGCGCCACCCATCCGCGCCGCGCGGCCCAGGCCAGGACAAGGATGACCGTCCAGCCGAAGACGGTCTGCGCCCCGTAGCGGAGGTAGGCCGAGGGCATCACCGAGATGGAGACCACCAGGTAGACGAGGAACCCGGCGGCCTGGATCCAGAGGAAGGAGAGCAACAGGCGCGCACCGCGCGTGCGGAGCTCGGCAGGGTCCGAAGCCGACCCGCGGCGCGGCTCGATGAACAGGCTCTCCTGCGCCTGCCCGGGCGGCGCCGGAACGCGCCAGCGAAGTCTCACGGGTCCGCCCTATCAGAAACGGCGGGGGACGCTCGCCTGGGTCCGCCGCGGCCCCCATCGTCGACGACAGGTGCGAGCGCTGACCACCTGTCCCAACGCCGAAAGGTTTCGGCGTTAAGGTGCCGCCCCCCATGCGCCTCGCCGCTCTGCTGCTGGTCGCCGCCTCGACGTCCGTCGCCGCCGCCGCACCGTCGCGGACCTTCCGGATCGACTACTTCCACACCGGCAGCGGGGGGAAGGAGATCTTCAGCCTCGACCGCCTGCTGATCGAGCCGCTCCCCTGGCCGGGGAACCCGGCGCGCCCCATCGACGACACGGACCTTGGCAAGTACCGCTTCCTGGTGCGGGATGCGGCGAGCAAGTCGCTCCTCTACTCGCGCGGGTTCAGCTCCATCTTCGGCGAATGGGAGGACACCCAGGACGCGAAGGAGCGAGCCCGCACCTTCGAGGAGTCGTTCCGGTTCCCGCTCCCCGCCGGGCCGGTGGAGGTGATCCTGGAGAAGCGCGACCGGGCCAACGCCTTCGTCCCGGTGTGGACCTTCAAGGTGGACCCCAAGGACCAGACGGTGAGCGACGCCGCGCCGGACAGCCCCGGGCCCCTCGTCCCCCTGCTGAGGTCCGGTCCGTCGGATTCGAAGGTCGACGTCCTCATCCTCGGTGACGGCTACACCCGGGCGCAGCGCGCCAAGTTCGAGAAGGACGCGCGGCGGCTGGTTGCCATCCTCTTCTCCACCTCGCCCTTCAAGGAGCGGAAGCAGGACTTCAACGTCTGGGGCCTCTGCCCCGAATCGCGCGAGCCGGGCATCTCCCGGCCTTCCACCGGCATCCACCGCCGAAGCCGCGTCGGCGCGACCTACGACGCGTTCGGCAGCGAGCGGTACGTCCTCACCTTCGACAACCGCTCCTTCCGCGACGTGGCCTCGTTCGCGCCCTACGAGTTCGTGGAGATCCTGGTCAACGGGAACACCTACGGCGGTGGAGGCATCTTCGGGCTCTACAGCACGGTCGCCGCCGACTCGCTCTGGTCGCCGTACGTCTTCGTCCACGAGTTCGGGCATCACTTCGCCGGGCTGGCCGACGAGTACTTCACCTCCGAGACCGCCTATCTCCCCCCGGCCGACCGGATCGAGCCCTGGGAGCCGAACGTGACCGCGCTCAAGGATCCGGCGCAGCTGAAGTGGAAGGCGCTGGTCTCACCGGGCTCGCCGGTTCCGACCCCGTGGCGGAAGGAGGAGTTCGAGACGTTCAGCCGCGCCATCCAGGTCGAGCGGAAGAAGATCCGTGCCGACCGCCGTCCGGAGTCGGAGATGGACGCGCTCTTCACCCGGGAGAAGAAGGAGGTCACCCGCCTGCTCGGGACCGACCAGTACTCGGGGAAGGTGGGCGCCTTCGAGGGTGCGATGTACGAGTCCCGCGGTTACTTCCGGCCCCAGGAGGACTGCATCATGTTCACCCGGGACGAGGTGCCATTCTGTCGGGTGTGCCAGGCGGCCATCTCCCGCATCATCGATCTCTACGTGAAGGGCCCCGCGCAGTGATGCGGGTCGCCCTGGTGGCGCTGGGCGGAGCGGTCGGCTCGGTCGCGCGCTACGGGGTGCAGGCGCTCGCCGCCCAGCTGCTGGGCCCGGCGTTCCCCTGGGGGACGCTGCTGGTCAACCTGAGCGGGTCGTTCCTCATCGCCCTGGTGATGCACGTGGCGCTGACCGGGACCGCCATCTCCCTCGAGCTCCGCATCTTCCTCACCACCGGCATCCTGGGCGGGTTCACTACCTACTCGTCCTTCAACTACGAGACGCTGGCGCTCCTGAACCAGAGGGCGTACGGCCTCGCGGGTCTCAACGCCGCCGGCACAGTGCTCGGATGCCTCGTGGCCGGCGTGCTGGGGCTGGCCGCCGGGCGCGCGCTCGCCGGCGGATAGGAGGACGATGCCATGGGTCACCGCGTGCTCGAGGGCGAGCAGACCCTCCTGAGAATCTTCCTGGGTGAGTCGGATGCGTGGCACGGCCGGCCGCTGCACCTCGCGCTCCTCGAGCGGCTCCGGAAGGAGGGCGCAGCGGGGGTCACCGTCCTCCGGGGAATCGCCGGGTTCGGCGCGCGCAGCGTGGTGCACACCACCCACATCCTCCGGCTCAGCGAGGACCTGCCCATCGTCCTCGAGTTGGTGGACACGCCCGAGCAGGTGGAGCGGCTGCTCCCCATCCTCGACCAGATGGTGGGCGAGGGCCTGGTGACGATGGAGAAGGTGCGGGTGGTGAAGTACGCCCCGGGGAAGCGGACGCCGGCCCGCTAGCGGAAGACGGGCATCTTCCCGCGATTGAGGAGCCCCGGTTCCGGAGCTCCGGAGCCCCTGCCCTGGGGTGTCGCGTCCGCACAGTCGCCCGCCGGGCGGCGGTCCGGGAACTGTGCTGGCTTCCTCCCCTTGGCCTCCGGTAAGGGGGGCGCCGGAGGATGGCACGTGGCTCTCGACCTGAACGACACCCTGGGGCATGCCCGCGACCCGGACACCGTCAGCGGCATGGCCCGCGGCCTGATGGGGAGCGAGATCCTCAAGGTCGCCGCCGAGATCCGCGCGCTGGTGGCCAAGGGCCAGAAGGTCTGCAACCTCACCGTGGGGGACTTCAGCCCCCGTGAGTTCCCCATCCCGGCGGAGCTCCGCGACCTCATCAGCGAGGCGCTGCGCGCGGGCGAGACCAACTATCCGCCGGCCGACGGCATGCCCGAGCTGCGGCAGGCCGTGCAGCGCTTCTACGCGCGAGGCCTGGGCCTCTCCTATCCGCTGGACAGCATCGTCATCGCCAGCGGTGCCCGGCCCATCGTCTACGGGACGTTCCGCAGCGTGGTCGATCCCGGCGACGTGGTCGTCTACCCGGTGCCCAGCTGGAACAACAACTACTACGTGTACATGACCGGAGCGAAGGGAGCGGTGA
>DASROG010000048.1:0-5365 GCA_035646995.1 Myxococcaceae bacterium | reverse complement strand
CACCACCACCGGCCGGATCACCGGAGACCTGGTCGCGCTGCTCAACGCCGGCGGCGGCCGCGCGGTCGGCGTCTCGGGCAAGGATGGTCCTCTCCTCCGGGCCGTCCCTGCGGCGTCGGGCGCGTTCCTTCCCGGCGATCGGATGGGCGAGGTGCGCGAGGTGAACCGCGGCTTTCTCGAGATGCTGACGGAGAAGGACTACCTCCCGGTCATCGCCCCGGTGGGCATCGGTCCGGGCGGTGAGACGCTGCACCTGTCGCCGGAAGGCGCGGCGGCCGAGGTCGCCATCGCCCTCGGCGCGCCCAAGCTCATCCTCCTCCAGGACGCCAAGGGCCTGGTCTCCGGCGGGGAGGTCCGCAACCAGCTCACGGTGAGCGACCTCCAGCACCAGCTCGCGGACGGAGCGGTCTCGGCGCAGAACAAGCCGCTGGTGCGCGCCATCCTCCGGGCGCTCGCCGGCGGGGTGGAGCGGGTTCACGTGCTCGACGGCCGGGTGGCGCACGCCACCATCGCCGAGCTCTTCACCGACCACGGAGTCGGCACCCTGGTGACCGCCGGATGAGAGTTCGCGAGGAGCAGACCACCGAGGCCCGGCGCGAGGCGATCCGCCGCCTCATCCGCGGCGGAAGGGTCGCCACCCAGGAGGACCTGCGCGAGCTCCTGGCCGACCAGGGGTTCGACGTGACGCAGGGCACTCTCTCCCGGGATCTGGCCCGCCTCGGCGCCCGCCGCGCCCCGGCCGCCGAGGGAGGAACCGTCTACGAGCTGCCTGTGGAGAGCGCCGCCGCGCCGCCGGGGCTGCTCGACGCGCTCGACCCCCTGGTGCGGGGGGTACGGGACAACGGAGCGCTGGTCGTGGTTCACACCACGCCCGGCGCTGCCCAGGCGGTCGCGCTGGCGCTGGACCAGGCGCGGCTACCGGAGGTGCTGGGAACCATTGCCGGGGACGACACGGTGTTCGTCGCTCCGGTGCAGGCCGCCTCGGCGTCGAGGCTCACCAGGGTCCTTCAGGGACTCCTACGGAAGGGAAGAAGGTCATGAAGAGAGAGAAGATCGTCCTCGCGTACTCCGGAGGTCTGGACACCTCGGTGCTGGTCCGGATCCTCTCCACGGACTACGGCTACGACGTGGTGTGCTGCCACGCCGACGTGGGCGAGGCGCGCGACGCCAAGGCGTTGACCGAGCGGGCGAAGGCCGCCGGAGCCATCGCGATGGAGATGGTGGACGCCAAGGAGGAGTTCGCGAAGGACTTCTGCTTCCCCGCGCTCCAGGCCAACGCACTCTACGAGGGCGTCTATCCGCTCAGCGCCGCGCTCAGCCGGCCGCTCATCGCCAAGCACCTGGTGGACGTCGCCCACAAGCACGGCGCATCCGCCGTGGCCCACGGCGCCACCGGGAAGGGCAACGACCAGGTCCGGTTCGATCTGGCGGTCAAGGGACTCGACCCCGCGCTGAAGATCATCGCCCCCCAGCGCGAGCGGAACATCAGCCGCGACGAGGCGATGGACTACGCCGCCAAGCACGGCATCGCCGTACCCACCACGCGCAAGAGCCCCTTCAGCATCGACGAGAACCTCTGGGGCCGGAGCATCGAGGGCGGCGTCCTCGAGGATCCGAACGTAGAGCCCCCGGAGGAGGCGTTCGCCTGGACGAGCCCGTGGAAGGACGCCCCCGCCGAGCCGGGGCTGATCCGCATCGGCTTCGAGGCCGGGTACCCGGTGAGCGTCAACGGAGAGAAGCTCTCGCCGGCCAGGCTCATCGCCAAGGTGGGGGAGTTCGCCGGGCTCCACGGCGTCGGCCGCATCGACCTGATGGAAAACCGGGTGGTGGGCATCAAGAGCCGCGAGACCTACGAGTGCCCGGCCGCGGTGGCGCTCATCGCTGCGCACCAGGACCTGGAGCGCTTCACCACGCTCGGCCTCTCCGCGCGGACCAAGGCGCAGCTGGACGCCACCTTCGCCCAGCTCACCTACGACGGGTTCTGGTACTCGCCACTCCGGAGCGCCATCCAGGCCTTCAACGACGAGCACAACAAGTTCGTCAGCGGAGAGGTCACCCTGAAGCTCTTCAAGGCCTCGCTCCGCGTGGTGGGGCGCACCTCGCCGTTCGGCGTCTACAACAAGCTCCTCTCAACCTACGGGCGCGAGGACAGGTTCGACCACCGGGCGGCCGAAGGGTTCATCAACCTGCTGGGGCTGCAACTTCAAGAATACAGCCGCCTCCACGGGGGAGGGGCTTGATCGCCAAGACCGACGCGGCCGGAGGCCCATCGCTCCTGCCAGAGGTGCTCGCCTTCTCCAGCTCGCTGGAGCAGGACCGGGCGCTCCTGCGCGAGGACCTGCTGGGCTCGATGGCCCATCTGGCCATGCTCTCCCGGCAGGGCATCGTCCCCGCCGAGGCGGCGCGCGCCATCCACGAGGGTCTGGTCGGGCTCTGGAAGGACGCCGAGGCGGGCGCGTTCGTGCCCGCGGGCGAGGAGGACGTCCACATGGCGGTGGAGGCCGAGCTCACGCACCGCCTGGGCGACGTGGCCGGCTTCCTCCACACCGGGCGCTCGCGCAACGACCAGGTGGCGCTCGATCTCCGCCTGTTCGCCCGCGAGCGGTGCGCCGATGTGCTCGAGGGCCTCTCCGAGCTGCTCGCCCTGGTGGCGGCCCGGGCCGAGGCCGACCGCGCGGTGCTGCTCCCGGCCTACACCCACCGGCAGCGCGCCCAGCCGGTGAGCGCGGGGTACTGGTGGGCGGCCTACGGGGCGATGTTCGTCCGTGACGTGGAGGCGGTGCGCTTCACCCTCGGCCAGGTGGACGCCTCGCCGCTGGGGGTGGGGGCCATCGCCGGCACCTCGCTGCCGACCGATCGCCGGATCCCCCAGGAGCTGCTCGGCTTCTCCCGGCTGACGCTCAACGGCCTGGACACGGTCGGGGACCGGGACTTCGTCCTGGACTTCGTCTACGCCGCGAGCCGGTTCCTGCTCCACGCCTCGCGGCTGGCCACGGACGTGGTGGACTTTGCCTCCAGCGAGTTCGGCTTCCTGGTGCTCGACGACGCGATCGCCTGCGGGTCGAGCCTGATGCCCCAGAAGAAGAACCCCGACGTCTTCGAGCTGGTGCGCGGCCGGAGCGGGCAGGGCATCGGCGCGCTGGTCCAGCTCTTCACCACCCTGAAGGGGCTCCCCGGCGGCTACAACCGTGACCTCCAGGAGGACCGTGCGCCCCTCCTGGGCACGGCGGCCAACGTGCTCGCCGTGCTGGGAGCGCTCCGGGTGGCCATTCCTCGCATTCGCTTCGACCCTGTCCGCTGCCGGGCGGCGCTCGACCGGGACCACACCCAGGCCACCGACGTCGCCGAGGCGCTGGTGCGGGCGGGCGTCCCGTTCCGTTCCGCCTACCGGAGGGTGGGGACGGTGGTGCGGAAGGCGCAGGGCGCGGGGCTGGGGCTGATGGAGGCGGCGGAGATCGCCCGGGAGGTGGATCCCGAGCTGGGCGTCGCCCTGGCGTCGGTGGGCGACGTGGCGGCGTCCGTGGCCGGCAAGCGCAGCGCCGGGTCGACCTCGCCCCCGGAGGTGGAGCGGCAGATCTCCGCGCTTCGTCAGGCGGCGAGCGACGCCCGCACCGCGGCCAGCTCGGTGCCACGCCTGGCACAGCTCTTCACCGCGCTGTCCGGAGAGCCGCGATGAGGCACTTTCTGCGGATGAGAGATCTGGAACACGGGGAGATCCGCCGGCTCTTCGCGCGCGCCGCGCAGCTGAAGCGACGTCGCCGCGAGGGGCACCTCGAGGACTCGCTGGCCGGGAGGACTGTGGTGCTCCTGATGGAGAAGGCGAGCACCCGCACCCGGCTGTCGTTCGCCGCCGCCGCGTTCCAGCTCGGCGGGCACGCAATCGAGCTGAACGCGAGCACCAGCCAGCTGGCTCGCGGCGAGCCGCTCTCCGACACCGCCCGGGTCATCTCCGGCTACGCCGACGCAGTGGTGATGCGCACCACCGCCGACGCGCGCCTCCAGGAGCTCGTGCGCTGGAGCTCGGTCCCGGTGATCAACGGGCTGACCGACGGCGGCCATCCGGTGCAGGTGCTGACCGATCTCTTCACCGTGGAGGAGGCGATCGGCGCGGTGGCCGGCAAGCGCATCGCCTTCGTCGGCGACGGCTCGGGCAACATGGCCCGCTCGTTCCTGGAGGCGGCACCGCTCCTCGACTTCACGCTGCAGCTCGGGTCTCCGCCTGCCTTCCGCCCACCTCCCGCCGAGGCCCAGGCGGCCGGAGCACACCTGGCCGTCTCGGGCGATCCCCGGGCGGCGGTGGCCGGCGCCGACGTGGTGGTGACCGACGTCTGGACCAGCATGGGCCAAGAGGCGGAGGCCGCCGCGCGAATGAAGGCGTTCCAGGGCTTCACCGTCGACGCGGCGGTGATGGCCGGCGCACGCCCGGGGGCCATCGTCCTCCACTGCCTCCCGGCGCACCGGGGCGAGGAGATCAGCGAGGAGGTCCTGGAGGGGCCGCAGTCGCGGGTGTTCGAGGAGGCCGAGAACCGCATGCACGTGCAGAAGGCGCTCCTGGAGCACGTCATCCTCGGCGGGGTCGCGGAGACCACCCTGGCCTGAGCGGGGCACGGGCTCCGGGACGGCGGGTGCCCGGAGCGCTGACGTTAGCGGTCGACCCGGCGGAAGGTGGCGACCCAGTTCACCTCCCAGGTCCTTCCCTCGTCGGGCGAGAAGGCCTGCTCGAACCGGAACGTGTTCGGGGTGAGCTCGGAGAAGACGAAGCGCACGCAGATGGGCCGCCCGTCGAGAACCTCCTGATCGAAGAACTCGCCTCGCCCTTCGGAGAAGCCGCCCAGCAGCCCGGGCGTCAGCTCGCCGTCGCGGCTGTTGGCGAAGCGGACCATCCACCGCCGTGAGGCAGGGTCGTAGAGCCGGAGGGTGAGGCCCTCGATCTTCCCGGCGGGCCCGGTCACGTCGAGCTCCCCGACGTTCGCCCGGCCCTGCCAGAGTGGATGCACCAGCGAGGTCCCCTCGTAGGCGACCCACTCGTTCGAGCCGGTGAGGGGGCGGAGACGCCGAGACAGCTTCGCGGTCCAGCGCCCGAACTCGAAGTCGAAGTCGTGCTGACCGTCACCCGTGGCCGGGGCGGGCTGGCAGAGGGCGGCCGGGGACGAGGGCACCGCGGCGACGGGCCGGGGATGGCAACCGACCAGGGGGCAGGCGGCGAGAGCGCAGAGGGAGAGGACGGGTCGCACGTGGTGGGAAGCTGGCGCGCCACCGGCTGCGCTCGCCAGGCCACGGCACGACGATTGCCCCAGACCAGAATCGCCGGCGTGAGGGAATCGGGGACGGGTGACGGCCGGACCCTGGCGATCGCCGCGCTGGT
>DASROG010000047.1:0-2314 GCA_035646995.1 Myxococcaceae bacterium | reverse complement strand
TCGATGTAGGTCATCGGACCCCAGGGGGTCTCGCGCATGACGTTCCACTGGTCGCGGGGGACGCAGATCTCCGGCGTGCGCTTCTGGAACTTGACCGCGTCGGCGCCCGCCAGTACCGCGCCGTCGATCAGGCGGCGAGCGAGGTCGAGCGATCCGTTGTGGTTGATGCCGATCTCCGCGACGATGAAGACGGGATGGCCATCTCCCACGAACTGGTCTCCGATGCGGACCGTGGCCTGGTTCATGGACGGCGACTCCTTCTGGGGGTGGGTGCTGCCGCTCGGTGGCCTAGGATCCACTCGGCGAAGTCTCGAAATGCTCCGTGCCCGCCCGGCGCGGAGCACACGTGAATAACGATCCCCAGGACGCTCGGCAAGGCGTCTGCCGGGGCGGCGGTCAAGCAGCGGCTCGTCAGGACGGTCAGGACCTCCAGATCATTTACGTCGTCCCCGATGAAGGCCACCTCGTCCAGGGTCAGCCCCTGCTCGGCGCACAGCGCCTGGACCGCCCCGAGCTTGTCCTTGACCCCGAGGAGGACGTGGCGAAGGCCGAGCTTCTCGGCGCGGCGGACCACCGAGGGCGAGCGCTCGCCGGTGACGATCCCGGTCTCCACCCCGGCGTTGCGGAGCCGCTCCACGCCCATCCCGTCGCGGATGCTGAAGCGCTTCAGCTCCTCGCCCCGCTCCGAGTAGTACACCCCTGTATCGGTCAGCACGCCGTCGCTGTCGGTCAGCACCAGGCGGAGGCGCGTCGCCCGGCGGTGAAGCTCCTGTGGAGACAGCTTGGCTGTACGCATGCGCACCCTGTGGGGCGCAGCGTCTCGCCGGGGCACCGCACGCTTCCGGCTCACCACGTGGTGAAGCCTCCGTCCACCACCAGGGCGGCGCCGGTCATGTACCGGGAAGCGTCGCTGGCGAGGAACACCACCGCGCCGCGGTAATCGTCGGGCCGGGCCATCCGGCCGAGCGGAGTGCGGCGGGAGTACGCCTCGACGAACCACGCGTCCTGTCCCGCCTCCACACCGCCTGGGCAGAGGGCGTTGACCCGCACGCCCGCATCGCCCCAGTAGGCAGCGAGGAAGCGGGTGAAGGCCAGCACCGCGCCCTTGGTCGTGGGGTACGCCGCCGTCTTCCAGAAGGCCTGGGTTCCGTCCGGCTTGCGGTACAGCGACTGGTCCGGAGCCACGAGGCCATAGGTGGAGGAGACGTTGATGATGCTCCCCTGCCCCGCCTTCGCCATCTCGGTGCCGAGGACCTGCGCACAGAGGAAGGTGCCGGTGACGTTGACCTCCAGCGACTGGCGGAAGGCGGCCACCGGGTAGGCCTCGAACCGCGACTGCTCGAACGCCTTCGCCGGGTCCTCGAACTTGTCGTTGATGGCCGCGTTGTTCACCAGGACGTCGATGCGCCCCGCGGCGGCGAGCACCTGGTCCCGGAGCGCCTTGACCGACGCCTCGGAGGTGATGTCCGCGCCGAGCCCGAGCGCGCCCTTTCCGTACTCCGGCGCCACCCGGGCGCAGGCCGCGCCGTCGATGTCGGTGAGCACCACGCGCGCCCCGGCGTCGGCGAGCGCGCGGCAGTGCTCGCGGCCAAGCAGCCCCAGGGCCCCGGTGACCACCGCCACCTTGCCCTCCAGCGGGCGCTCGGCGGACCTCGCCTCTGACGTTCCCATCACGCTCACGTTGTTCATCCCGGACCGGCCGGCCTGCAAGTGCCCTGAATCACTAGGCTCCTCCCGCCGGCCAGGTCAGGATGAGCCACCTCTACCATGGTTTCGGTCAAACGCCCGAAGACGACCCTGCTCCGCCTCGGACGGGGCTGGGGCGGGGCCGCGCGCGGCGTCCCGCTGCCGGGCACGCTCGACGAGGAGGAGGATCCAGCCGATGGCGATCCAGACCACCTCCTTGAAGCGCTTGAGGAGGACGAAGGCCGCCGCCCGGTTCACCGCGTCCGGGACGCCGGCCTGGCGGAGAAAGGCCATGTACCCGGCGTCCTGAACCCCCAGCCCGGCGGGGATGAAGAACGCGGCGCTCCGGGCGAAGGAGACGACCGGCTCGAAGGCGAGCACCGCCGCGAAGGAGAGATCCATCCCGAGCAGCTTCAGCAACACCCACGTCTCCCCCGCCTCGGCGAACCATCCGGCGAGGATCCACAGGAAGGCCACCACCAGCCCGCGGGCGTGCGAGCGGAGGACCGTCCGCACGTGCTGGTCGGTGTCCATGAACGCGACCTCGCGGGCGATCATCCAGGACCGTACCCGGGCCACGGGGACGCGGCGGAGCAGGCGCCAGAGCCGCTCGGCGACGCGGCCGGAG
>DASROG010000046.1:0-12127 GCA_035646995.1 Myxococcaceae bacterium | reverse complement strand
GAAGAACACGGCGCGCTCGCGGTCATCCTCGAGCGCGCCGTGTTCTTCCGCGCCCGGAGGCTGCAGCACGCCGAGGAGATCGCCCAGCGGCTCTCCCGGGGCGAGCTGGATGGGCTCCGGCCACTGGTCGAAGGCCAGCAGGCGCTTGAGGCGCGCATCGTCCAGCAGGGGCTGGCGGTGCTCTCGCAGGGCCCGGCGATGGTCGAGGAGGTGATGGCGGCGACCATGGCAGCGGAGCGGCCGCGGTACGAGCGCTTCCTCTCCTTCCTCGGCACGCTGGGGAGCAACGCCCCGTTCGTCGGGCTCTTCGGGACGGTGCTGGGCATCATCAAGGCGTTCCACGACCTGGGGGCGGTGGCCATCCGTGGCTCGGCGATCCAGCAGACGGTGATGACCGGCATCTCCGAGGCGCTGGTGGCCACCGCGGTGGGTCTGGCGGTCGCGATCCCGGCGGTGGTGGCCTACAATTTGTTCACCCGGGCGCTGAAGAACCGGGTGACCCGCGCTCAGGCGCTGGCGCACGCGCTGGTGGCCGCCGCGCGCAACCCCCGGACCGACGCCGCCGCGGCGAGCCGGCCGGTCCGCGGCGTGGTCGAGGGCTAGCGGCGTGGCGGCGGTCTTCGGTCAGGACGACGACGACGAGATCACCGGGATCAACGTCACCCCCCTGGTGGACATCGTCCTGGTGCTCCTCATCATCTTCATGGTGACCGCGAACTTCATCGTGCGGGAAACGATGGAGGTGGACCTTCCGCGCGCGGCCAACGCCGGCAGCACGGTCCAGGGGCTGGTGAACGTGGTGATGGACCGGAACGGCACGCTCTACGTGGACGGGACGGTGACCGACGAGGCGGGCCTGCGGGCGAGGGTGGCGGAGGGAGTGAGGCAGGACCCCGACACCCGGGCGATCATCAGCGCCGACCAGTCGCTGCCCTACGGGCGGGTGATGCACCTGATCGACGTGGTGAAGGGCGAGGGCATCGCCAGGTTTGCGCTCAACATCGAGAAGGACGCGCAGGCGGCGTCTCCGCGGCCGTGAGCGAGGCGGTCCTCATCGCCCCCGAGCCGCCCCGGCGCGCCGCGCTGCTCTGGGCGTTCATCGGCCTCTCCATCGCGGTGCACGCTTCGGTGCTGGTCTGGCTGACCGTGACCCCGGTGCCGGCAGCCCCGCCGAAGAAGGTCACGGAGCTGGTGATGATCGAGGTGGAGCGACCGCCCCGGCCGCCCGCGCCGGAGGCGCAGCCCGAGCCGCCGAAGCCCATCCCTCCCCAGGTCCGGAAGCTGTTCAAGCCGAAGCTCGATCCCCGCCTGCTGGTGCAGCCTCCGCCGAACGACCGGCCGGAGGAGACGCCCGGCGAGCCGCCTCCGGTCGTGGTGGGGCTCACCCTCCGGTCCACCACGACGGCGGGCAGCTTCGACGCGCCGGTGGGCAACACCCTGGCCGGCAGGCCGCCTGCGAAGGCCGCGGACCCGGCCAGCGTGACGCCCTCGCCGGTGCCGCTCTACGAGCTGGACAGCCAGCCGACGGTCATCGGCGAGGTGCGCATCCCGTATCCGGAGGATGCGCGGAGCCGCGGCATCGAGGGAACGGTGGTCCTCTCGGTGCTGGTGGACGAGACCGGCCAGGTCCGCTCCGTGAAGATCCTCTCCGGGCCGGGCGGTGGGCTGGACCAGGCGGCGGCGAAGGCGGTGGAGCGCATCCGCTTCCGGCCGGCGCTGCGCAAGGGCCAGCCGGTCCCGGCGCAGATCACCTACCGCTACACCTTCCTGCTGGACTGACGGGGCTTTCGCTTCCTGCTCGGCGCGGCCACCTTCCGCGGGCGCCGGCGCCGGGTCGACGGGCCGGGCGCGCGCTTCACCGAGGCCGGCCCCCGCTGGAGCGCGGCGGCGTGCGCTTTCCGGACCCACGGAGCGAGCCCGTCCGCATCGTCGTGGAAGGACTCGGGGACCAGGACCCACTGCCGCACCACCATGTCCCGGTGCCGCCAGGGGTCCGTGCCGGCGAGAGCCCGGAGCTCCGGGAGCAGGTCGTCGGGCAGCCGCAGCCCGATGCGGCCCTCGCGCCAGACCATCGCGAAGATGGAACCGCGGGCGAGGAAGGCGTCGCAGCCGAACATCCGGCGGACGGTGACGTCGGGGAGCCCGGCGGTGACGTCGTCCAGCCGGGAGCGGAGCTCGAGGAGCAGGGTACGCATTCGGGGGAGGTCGAGCGGCGCGGCAGTGTACCGGGGTCGGGCGGACGAGTCTCACGCTCGATGCGGAGTGTCGGTGTCGACCCCACCATCTCCTCTGACGCGCCGCCGAGCTCCTGCAGTCCGAGCCTGCGCTGACTTTCCGGCCGTCTGCGTCACGCGCTCCGCGGAGCACCCGTCAGCCCGTCCATGACGACCTCGCGCCGTTCCTGCATCGTCCGCGGTCATCGCTCGACGCCGCGCGCGGCCGTGATTACACCTTGACCCGCGGATGTCCACGGAACGAGCGAGCGATCCCTGCAGTCCGGCCACGTCCGACGCCCGACGGGTTCTCGCCGGGTACCGGGACGGGCTCGTCTCGCTCGAGTCGCTCATCTCCTGGGCCGAGTCCCTGGAGGCGAGGGCGCCGGCCGACCCGTGGCTCCGCCGCACGGCCCAGAGCCTCGCCGACCCGCTCCTCTGCCACGAGCGGGCCATGGCCTTCGTCCGGGACCTGCTCGACGAGTAGCTACTGGGCAGCACTCCCGGCGTCGTTTCGGTCGGCGGCCACCGCGTCGGGGCGCGTCTTCACCGGAACAGCGAGCTCGGGCCCGCGTCCGCCGCTCTCCACATCGGTGTAGAAGGCATCGAGCGTCAGCTGCTCGGCAAGCGGGTCCACTTCGTCGAAGGTGACCACCGCTTCGAACCGCTCTCCCGGGCGGAGAAGGTGCTCCACCCACCCCGGCACGCCGCCGTCCGCGGTCCTCGTTCGCGCGACCTCGTGCATCTCGCCATCCGCCGAGACGAGCTTGAAGTTCTCCTCCCGCAGCCGGATCGGCTTCTCGGAGTGGTTCACCACGTGAATGTTCACCGGCAGCTGCACCGGTCCGCTCTTCTTGGTCGGGCGAACGCTCGCCGTGAGCTCCACGTCCTGAAGCTCGCGGTGCGTGACGTTCGCGTTCGAGGGTGGGGGGGCCTTGGTGGTCGTCGTGGGCCCCTGGAAGGCGCAGCCCAGGGCCACCAGCACGGTCATCGCGACGAGGAGCTCGAGCCCACGAAGTGGTCGCACGGCACCAGGATGGACACTCGGACCGATCGCGGCGAGCCACCGCCGCCCCGAGCGGGGTTACCGGCCGCCCGCCGGTGGGTGCGGGTCGAGCCGGAAGTTGAAGTTGAACACATAGCTGACCCGCTGCGGCTTTCCGCCGAGCGTCACCGGCGACCAAGTCGAGCGGGCGAGCCAGTCGAGCACCTCCCGGTCGAGCGACGGGACGAGCGGCTTGACGATCGTGCACTCCTCGGCCTTCCCCTCCACCGAGAGAATGCATCGCACGATGATCATCCCGCTCACCCCTGCCTCGCGGACCTCGAGCGGATAGTCGGGAGAACGCTGCCCGTTGGGGCTCGAGCGCAGGACCGGGCGGCTCATCCCCTGTGAGAACGGGACGACGCCGGCCGGCAGCACTGCGGGGGGGACGACAGGAACCGTCGCGGACGTGCGTATCGCTCCCGGGGACACCAGCAGCCTCAGGGACCCGCTGGTGGCCAGCGCGGATGCGGCGGTGCGAAGCCCGTCGGCGGTTGCGATGGCGTCGGGGGTGGAGCTCACGAAGAAACGGGCCCAGCTGCCATCGCGGGTGTCGCCGAGGCTCTCACGTGCCCACTCGATCCATTGCCTTGCTCCCGCGAGCTCGCCCGCCTCGACCAGCGCGCCGGCGCGGTTCCCCACGCCCCACACCGCTGGTGGCACCCTCGGCCCGACCATCCCCAGCAGGCGCGTCTGGTCCGCCTGGGGCACCACGAAGAGGTCCAGTGGACCCGGGGAATAGGGAGCTCGGAGCCGGACGCGCCAGCCGAGCGCCGGCTCCCCGCTGATGGTGAAGTCCAGCACCGCCAGCCACATGTCCAGGATCACCTCGGGAGGGAGGACCAGGCCCTTCGGACCGAGAGCGGGAGAGTCCATCGAGGGCCGCGCCGCTCGACCGAACGTCTCCGGCGGCGGGGAGCCGACCTCGTCCGCGAACATCCCGGGTGCTTCCTGCGAAACGCCGCTCGCCACCTTCAGCAGGCGCAGAACCGCGAACCGCGGGTCCGCGGGAACGATGCCGAGATCCTCGTGTCGCCGAAGCCCGGTGAAGAGGGTGCTCAGGAGCAGGCCGAAATGCTCTTCCTTGTTCGACCTCGTCGGCTCCTGCTCCACCGCCGCCTGGACCAGCTTCCGGGCGGCGTCGTACTCCCGCATCCGCAGGCAACGCAGCGAGCCCCACACGAGAATCTCCGCGCGCTGCCTCGGCTGAGTGGCCAGGGTTCCTGCCAGCTGCACGGCGGCTTCCGGACCGCTGTGCAGCGCCAGCGCGGCGACCCAGACCTGGTCGCGCTCGAGGCGCTGCGGCAAGCCGGCCACCTGTGCCAGGAGCTCGTCCAGCCGGCGCGACTCGAGCTGCGCGACCAGCGCGTCGACCGTCCCGGCATCTTCCACGGCGAGGGCGAGCCCCGGGAGCAGCGCCACCGCCACGGCGATGCACGGATGGGTTCGGCCCCGCATGAGCGCGACTCCTTTCCCCCGGGCAGAGGAGCGCCGTCTCTCGACGGAGAGCATGCTCCCAGCGAGGCAAAGAGACCACTGCGTGGTCAGCCCGCGCGCCGCTCGAGGTGCGCTACCGGTTCAACCGGCCCCGGGCCTCCTTCACCTTCTGGAGCGCCTCCTCCGGCGTCGCGCCGATGGCCGAAAGGTGGCCCATCTTCCGCCCCGGTCGGGCCTGCCGCTTCCCGTAGAGGTGCACCTGCACCCCCGGGATCTCCAGGGCCCGATCGAACGGCGGCACCGCGTCACCGACCCAGAGGTCTCCGAGCAGGTTGACGATCGCCGCGGGGCGGATCAGCTCGGTCGACCCGAGCGGCAGGTCACAGACCGAGCGCGTGTGCTGCTCGAACTGGCTGGTGGCGCAGGCCACCTCGGTGGAGTGGAAGGTGTTATGCGGCCGCGGCGCGAGCTCGTTCACGTAGAGCTCGCCGGCCCGGGTGAGGAAGAACTCGGCCACCAGCAGCCCCTCCACGCCGAGCGCCGCGGCGATGTCCCGGGCGATGGACTCGGCCTGGTTGGCGACCGCGTGCGGAAGGGGCCCGGGGAGCACGCTCCACTCGAGGATGCCCTTCACGTGGTGGTTCAGCGCCGGGGCATAGGTGCGCGCCTCGCCCGAGGGACGCCGCGCCACGAGCACGCTCAGCTCCGAGTCCAGCTCCAGGCCCTTCTCCACCACCACCGGGACGCCGCCGAGGAGGCTCCAGACCCGCCCCGCGTCCTCCGGTCCGGTCAGGATGTCCTGGCCGCGGCCGTCGTATCCGCCGCGGGTGGCCTTGACGTAGCAGCGCCCGCCGAGCGCCTGGGCCGCCTCGCGCAGCTCCTCCTCGGTCGACGCCTTCCGGTACGGGCCCACCGGGAACCCGCGCTCGGCCAGCCAGTCCTTCTGCCGCGCCCGGTCCTGCACCACGTGCAGTACGCCCGGGCCGGGCCGCATGGGGATGATCTCCTGCACGGCTCGCATCACCTCGATGGAGATCTTCTCGATCTCCACCGTGGCCACCTGACAGCGCTGGGCCAGCTCCCGGGCCGCCTGCACGTCGTCGAAGGCCGCGGTGACGCAGGTCTCCACCAGGAAGCGCGCCGCGCAGGAGGGATCCGGATCCAGCACCGCCAGGTGATACCCCAGCGAGCGCGCGGCCATCGCCGTCATCCGCCCCAGCTGGCCGCCGCCGAGAATGCCGATGGTCGCTCCGGGAAGGATGACGCTCACGGAACGGTGCTCTCCAGGGCTTCCTTGGTGCGCGCCGCGCGCCAGGCTCTGAGCCGCTCGCGGACCTCCGGCTTCTCCAGCCCCACGATCGCCGCGGCGAGCAGCGCCGCGTTCGCCGCGCCCGGCTTGCCGATGGACAGCGTTCCGACCGGCACGCCCTTGGGCATCTGCACGATGGAGAGGAGCGCGTCCACCCCCTGCAGCACGGTGGCGGGGACCGGCACCCCGAGCACCGGGACCAGCGTCTTCGCGGCGACCATTCCTGGAAGGTGGGCCGCCCCTCCGGCCCCGGCAATGATCGCCTTCAGCCCGCGGGCCTCCGCGGTCGACGCGTACTCGAACATCCAGTCCGGCGTCCGGTGGGCGCTGACCACCCGGGCCTCGAAGGGGATCCCCAGCTCCGCCAGCACCTCGCCCGCCGGAGCCAGGGTGGACCAGTCCGACGAGCTCCCCATGATGATGCCCACCAGGGCTGGAGACGGGTCAGCCATTCCGGGAGTCTAGCGCAACCGTTTCCAGCGTCATGCGCCGACCTCGCGCTGGACCTGACGCACCGTGTTTTCGATCAGCGACTGGATCTCCCTGAGGCGCCCCTCCGTCTTCGCCTCGAACCGGAGAACCAGGAGCGGCTGGGTGTTGCTTGCCCGGATGAGCCCCCAGCCGTCGGCGAAGGTCACCCGGACCCCGTCCACGTCCACGATGGAGTGTCCGGCGGCGCGCAGCACCTCGGTCGCCCGCCGCACCATGGCGAACTTCTTCTCCTCCGGCACGTCGAAGCGGATCTCCGGGCTGGCGAAGGTGCGCGGTACGTCGGAGAGGAGCGCGGAGAGCGGCCGCTTCTCGTGGGTGAGGATCTCCAGCAGGCGCGCCGAGCTGTACACCGCGTCGTCGAAGCCGAAGTACCGGTGCTTGAAGAAGATGTGCCCGCTCATCTCCCCCGCGAGCTGGGCGTGGGTCTCCTTCATCTTCGCCTTGATCAGGCTGTGCCCCGCCTTCCACATCACCGGCGTGCCACCGTGGGCGGCGATGTCGTCGTAGAGCGTGGCCGAGCACTTCACCTCGCCGACGATGGCCGCCCCCGGGACCTCGGCGAGCACCGAGCGGGAGAAGAGGATCATCAGCTGATCCCCCCAGAGCACCTTCCCCTGGTCGTCGATGACCCCGATGCGGTCGGCGTCGCCGTCGTACGCGATGCCCACCTCGGCCTTCTCCGTCTTCACCGCACGGATGAGGTCCTGGAGGTTGTCCAGCACCGTCGGGTCCGGGTGGTGGTTGGGGAAGCGCGCGTCCATCTCGCAGAACAGCGGAACCACGTCGAAGCCCATGCTCCGGAAGAGCGGCACCGCGACCTCGCCGCCGGTGCCGTTGCCGGCGTCGATCACGATGCGCATCCCCTTGCGGCCCACCCGCACCGTCTGGCGGACGAAGTGCCCGTAGGGGGTGACGATGTCGAAGGGCGACCCGCGGCCGGGGCGGCCCACCTCGAAGTCGCGGGCCTCGATGAGCTGGCGGAGTGCCTGGATCTCGTGGCCGTGCAGCGTCGTCTTCCCGTGGCCGATCTTGAAGCCGTTGTACTCGGGCGGGTTGTGGCTGCCGGTGATCATCGCCAGGCCGTCCACCGGGAGGGTGTTGGCGGCGAAGTAGGTCAGCGGCGTCGGGACCACGCCCACGTCGAGCACGTCGAGCCCGGTCGAGGTGATGCCCGCCACCAGCCGCTCCCGGAACCGGGTGCTGGACTCGCGGCAGTCGCGGCCCACCACGATGCTCCGGCCGCCCTTGCGCCGGACGACCGTGCCCAGCCCCTTCCCCAGGAGCTCCACCACCTCCTCGGTCAGGTCCTGGTCGACCAGACCGCGGATGTCGTACTCGCGGAAAATGTGCGCGTTCATCCTCTCGCCTCGCCTCACTCGAACTTGCCCAGGCCCCTGGCCTCGAGCGACTGCACCACCGACCGAACGTCCTGGCTCCGCTCCCGGGGCACCACCAGCACCGCGTCCCCGGCGTCCACCACCACCATGTCCCTGAGCCCCACCAGCCCCAGCGGCCGCCCGGACCCCAGCACCACACACCCCGTCGAGTCCACCAGCACCGCGCCCTTCCCCACCACCACGTTTCCCGCCCCGTCCGCCGCGCGGACCTCGGGAAGGGCGGCGAAGCTCCCCACGTCGGACCAGCCGAAGTCGCCCGGGACCACGGCGATCTGCTGCGCCTTCTCCATCACCCCGTAGTCGATGGAGACCGCGGGCGCGGTGGGGAAGTGCTTCCTCAGGGCCCCGGCGTAAAGCGGGGTGCCCACCGTGGGGGCAATCCGGTCGAGCACCGCGGCCAGCTCGGGCATGTGCCGGCCGATCGCCTCGCGTATCGCCCGGGCGGTGAAGACGAAGATGCCCCCGTTCCAGAGGTACTCGCCCGCGGAGAGGTATCTCGCCGCGGTGGCCGCATCCGGCTTCTCCACGAAGGCGCGCACCCGGGCCGCACCTCCCTCGATGGGCTCGCCCACCCGGATGTAGCCGTAACCGGTCTCGGGCCGGGTGGGCTTGATGCCGAGGGTGACCAGGGCGCCGGACCGTGCGACCTCGGCCGCACGGGCGATCACCGCCCGGAACCCGGCGACGTCGGCGACGTGGTGGTCCGACGGCAGCACCGCGAGCACCCCGTCGGGGTCGCGCGCCTGCACGTGGAGCGTGGCGAGGCCGATCGCCGGCGCGGTGTTCCGGGCGATCGGCTCGACCAGCACGTTGGCCCCCGGAAGCCGCGGGAGCATCCGGCGCACCGCGCGGGCGTGCACCGGCCCGCAGACCACGTAGGTCCGGCCGGGCGTGGCGAGGCCCTTCAGCCGGTTCACCGTCTCGACGATCAGCGGGCGATCGGTGGCCAGGGCGAGGAACTGCTTGGGGCGCGCCTTCCGCGACAGGGGCCAGAAGCGCGTGCCCGACCCGCCGGCCATCACCACCGGATAGAGCGTCATTCCTGCCTCGCCGCGCCCCAGGCCGGCAGCCCGGAGATCACCACCAGGAGGTTGGAGAGGATGCGGGCGGTGGCGCCCCAGATGGTGTGACGGCCCACGTCGTAGAAGTACACGTCGCGCTCCGCTCCCCGGTAGAAGCGTTTCTCGGTCCGGCGGAGCCCGGGCACAAGGAGATCCGACACCGGGAGCTCCAGGACCTCGGCGATCTCCCCGGCGTCCGGGTGCAGCTCGACGGAGGGGTTCAGGAGACCCACGTAGGGGACGACGCGAAACTCCGAGGTGGTGGGGATCTCGTCGAGCATTCCCAGCACCTCGACGGCCTCCGGGGGCACTCCCAGCTCCTCGCGCACCTCACGGAGCGCGGTGTGCAGTGGCGTCGGATCCTCGGGGTCGCGCGCGCCACCGGGGAAGGAGACCTGTCCCGCGTGCCGGCGGAGGTGGGCCGGCCGCAGGGTGAAGAGCAGGCGCGGCTCGCCGCCGCGGACGATGAAGAGGGCCAGCACCGCCGAGTCCCGCAGCTCGAGCCCCGGGAGGTTCAGCTGCCGCCCCGGATGCTGCCGGAGCACCTCGGTGAGCTGGGCGAACCGCGGGTCCATCATCGAGACGCTCGCTCCGCGACCGAGGTCGCGCTCGTTTCCAGCCCCGCATCCGGACGGAGCCGGCCGGCGTAGAGGAGGGCGAGGAGCAGCGCGCCGAGCCCCAGCCGGTAGACGACGAACACCAGCGTGGTGCGGGTCCGGAGGTACCGGAGGAGGCCGCCGATGGCCAGCATCCCCGAGACGAAGGCGACGGCGCTGGCCACCACCAGCTCGCCCACCGTGAACGGGGTCGAGGCGTGCCGGAGGTGCCGCAGCTGGAAGAGCCCGGCGGCGGTGGTTGCGGGAATGGAGAGCAGGAACGAGTAGCGGGCCGCGTCCTCGCGCCGGAGCCCACGCCACAGCCCGCCGGTCAGCGTGGTGCCGGAGCGGCTCGATCCAGGGATGAGCGCCAGGGCCTGCCAGAGTCCGATGATCCACCCGTCCTTCCAGGTCAGGTCCTCGAGTCGACGCGAGTGGCGCGCGGTCCACTCGGCCGCGGCCAGGAGCAGAGCGAGGACGATCATCGACGCGGCCACCACGTAGAGCGAGCGCAGGGTGGTCTCGATGGCGTGCTTGAAGACGAAGCCCAGCACCACGACCGGGACCGTTCCGATCAGGACGAACCAGGCCAGTCGCGACTCGGTGGTGCCGAGCGGCTCACGCCGCCGCAGCCCCTCCACCCAGGCCCGGAGGAGCTGGACGATGTCGTGGCGGAAGAAGACCAGGACCGCGGCCACCGTCCCCAGCTGGATGATGGCGTCGAACGCTGCGCCGGGGTCCTGCCAGCCGAACAGCTCGGGGGTGATGCGGAGGTGGGCGGTCGAGCTGATGGGCAGGAACTCGGTGATGCCCTGGACCAGGCCGAGGACGACGGCGCGGAGGAGACCCATTGGAGAGCGGCCCTCATGCCAGGGTCCGGGAGGGGGGGGCAAGTCGCCGTGGCCACGCCAGTGAATGCCCGGGCCCGGTGCCACGTCGAACCCGTGAGGGTGCGTTCTTACGCCGCCCGGCCCATGGCGGTCCCATGGACCTGGCGGCTGCAAGTGTGCAGATCTGGGCCGGTCGAACCAGGGGGCCAGGGAGGACGGGGCCAATGAGGAAGGTGGCTTGGGCCGCGGCGCTGCTGCTCGCGGCCTGTTACCCGGGGGGGGCGGAGACGGTCGAGGACCTCGACTCGGTCACCACCCAGCACGATCCGGCGGCGAGCTTCTCCACCCTGCGCACGTACGCGCTGCCGGACACCATCCAGGAGGTCTCGGCGCCGGGGGGCCAGCCCCTCCCGATGGACCACTCCTACGACGCACGGATCCTCTCCCGGGTGGCATCCAACCTCGATGGCATCGGCCTTCGCCGGGTGGATCCCTCGGCCGAGGCGCCCGACGTGAACGTGCTCGTCACCTTCGCCGCGACCCGCTACGCCGAGTACACCTCGTACTCCTTCTATGACCTCTGGCCCGGTTGGTCCGGGTTCAGCGATTACGACGGGACGTGGGGCGTGTACTACCCCTGGGTCACCGGGACGACGTACGTCACCGTCATCGACGCCGGCTCGCTGCGCATCGACATGCTCGACCAGCGAACGGCCAATCCTTCCGCCAAGCAGCTGACGGCGATCTGGGCTGCGTCCGTCGACGGCGTGCTGGCCGGTGACAAGGAGTCGATCGTCCAGCGCATCGAGAAGGGCATCGACCAGGCGTTCGCGCAGTCTTCTTACCTGTGAGCCACCTCATGCGCTCCACCACGCGATTCCTCCTCGCCCTCGCCCTCCTGGGCTCCTCCGCCGCGCTCGCCCAGAGCCATGTCCGGTTGTCCTACGAGTTCGCCGTGCCTCGCGGCGACACGAAGGACTACATCGACCGGTTCAGCAGCCGCGGCGGCCACCTCGACGTCTCCCTCGAGCTCTCGTACGCGTTCCACCTCGAGCTGTCGGCGGGACTCAACAGCTTCAACGCGGTCAAGGAGGGCGTCCTCACCACCACCGACGGGCAGGACGTCTCCGGCAAGCAGTTCCGTTACCTGAACGTCATCCCCTTGATGGCCGGGTTCGCCTTCCACATCCCGCTCGGGCACGGCAGCCGCGTCTGGGCGGGGGTGAACGGCGGCGCGGCGTACTTCGAGCGGGTCATCGACCTCGGGCTCAACTCCTACTCGCGCTCCGACTGGCAGTGGGGTGTACAGCCCCACGTGGGCATCGCCTTCGGGCTGGGTGACGGCGGCACGGCGCTCTTCTTCGACGGGCGCTGGCAGTACTTCTGGGAGCGGCACGGGATTCCGAGCCAGCAGTACTTCTCCTTCGGGGTCGGGCTGCTCTTCGGGGGCGGGCCGTCGAAGCGCAAGTGACCGTCACCACGTGAAGCGAGCGATGACGCTCCACGCCGTCGTGCGCGGAGCGTCGGTTCCCGTCGCCAGCCGCTGCGCCGACAGCTAGCCTCCGGATCCTGCATGCGCTGGGTCCGACGGACCGCATGTCTGCTCTCCGCCGTGCTCCTGCCGCTGCCGGCGGTGGCGGCGGCCGTTCCCGACCTGCCGGAGATCCGCGCGCGAGGCGCGCTCCGGGTGCTCGTCGTGGGCGACGAGGACGAGCCGCCCATCCAGCGCGACGGGACGCCGGCCGCG
>DASROG010000045.1:0-2185 GCA_035646995.1 Myxococcaceae bacterium | reverse complement strand
AGCGCGGGCACGTTGGACATGGGCAGGAACTCCGGAAGGGGGTGCTGCGGCCTGGAACGCAGGAGGCCCTCCCCGGGATCTGCTCCACCGGGCATTCGCCCTCGCGCGGCGCGGCCGGGCCGGGTAGCGTGCCCGATGAGGAGGTGCGCGCATGACGCGGTGGGTGCTCGCGGGTCTCTGTGTGCTGGGAGCGGGGGGGCTCGCCGCCGCGTATGCCCAGCAGAAGAAGGGGGCTCCCCCCGAGCCGGTGGTGATGCCGGCGGAGCGCATTCCCTCCGAGAGCGAGGCCAAGCTGACCGACCGGATGAAGCGGCACGGGGCCGACCTGATCGAGCTCACCCACGCGGTGACGGTGCTCGACCGGAAGGCGATCGCCCAGACCGCGGATCGCATCCGGCTGGACACCGCGATGACCCTGAAGGTGGACGGGGGCGTGGTGCACGACGCCCGCTTCCAGCAGCTGGACCAGCAGCTGCGCGAGCGGGTGACCGAGCTGGCAAACGCCGCGCGCACCTACGACGACGCGACGCTGGCTCCGGCCTTCGGCCGCACGATGGAGACCTGCGTGCGGTGCCACGTCTCCTACCTCAAGCGGGGGACCACCCCCCGCTAGCCCGCCGCCCGCCAGCGCCGGGGTGCCATTCGTCGACGGAACGCGATAGGTGTTCGTGGACCGTGCGCAGACCCGCGGCGCTCCTCGCGCTCCTCGCCTCCCTCGCTGCCGCCGCCGCACCCTCGCTGGAGCTCGTGCCGGCCCGGGTGAAGCCGGGAGACCCGGTGCTCGTCGTCGTCCGCGGCGTGGAGGGGCTCCCCGAGGGCACGGTGGGCTCGCGGCCCGTCGAGTTCTACCGCCACGGAGACCATGCGGAGTCCCTGGTCGGGATTCCGGTCGAGGACGAGCCCGGACTCGTGCAGGTCCGGGTCACCGCTGGCGCGGTCTCGCTCGGCGCGCCGCTGGAGGTCGTCCCTCCGGAGTTCCCGGAGCGGAAGCTCACCGTGGCGAGCCGGTTCGTGAAGATCCCGCCCTCGGCGAGGGCGCGGATCAAGGCCGACCAGGCGGCGTTCAAGAAGGCGTGGGCCACTCCGTTCCGCCCGCGTGCCTTCTCCGACAACTTCGAGAAGCCGCGTGACGCGGAGATCACCGCGCGCTTCGGCGACAAGCGCACCCTGAACGACAAGAAGACCACCCAGCACTTCGGACTGGACCTCGACGGCTCGACGGGAGACCAGATCCGCGCCGCCAACGACGGCCGGGTGGTGATGGTCCGCGACTGCTACACCTCGGGGAACACCGTGCTGGTGGAGCACGGCGCCGGCCTCATCACCGCTTACTTCCACCTGTCGAAGTTCCTGGTGAAGGCGGGCCAGGAGGTGCGGCGAGGCGAGCTGCTGGGGCTGGTCGGGAAGACGGGCCGGGTGACGGGGCCGCACCTGCACTTCGGCGCTCACCTCGGCACCCTGTGGGTGAATCCCCAGGCGCTGCTCGGCCTGCCCTTTCCGGGTGCCGCCTCGCCGCCGGCCACCTTCCCGCCTCCGGAGCCGCCCGATGGAGGGACGCCGGAAGAGGTGCGTTCGTCGGACCCTGGCCCGGCAGTCCCGCCCCGGGACGCGGGCAGTGTGGCCGTGCCGCCGGCCGGGCAGGGGCGCTGAGGACGTTCTCCGCAGCCGGGAGGCCCGCGTTCGACGCATCGCAGGCCCATCCCCTGGCACCGAAGCGCACTCGAGAGCCCGATTTTCGGTCGCGTTTCCGCGACTGCAATCTGCGGATTCCGGACGGTCCCGGGAGGTGTCCCGATCCACGAATTGCACGTGGGTCGGCCAGGCCGCATCCACGAGCTGCCGAGGTTCCTCTCGAGGGCCCTCTCGGGACAGCCGTGGCGCGCCGGAAGGCACCGGCGGCGGCGACCGGGAGATCCGTCCGCATCCGGGGCTTCGCGCCCGCACACGTTCCGCAACATGCCGCGCATCGGGGCTTCGTGTCCGGGCGGCAGAACCGCGTGCCGTGAACCGATCCACACGTTCGCTCGGAGCAGCTCTCTCGTTCCTCATCGTCCCACTCGCGCTGGCCAACGCGACGAGCGTTTACACGGGCAGCGCCGCGAACCTCGCCCAGGTGAGCCTGGTGACGGACCTGGTGTTCTCCGACGGCGCCATCCTCGAGACGCCGGCGGTGAGTGGCAGCGTC